>NZ_WOWT01000044.1:0-21201 GCF_009746545.1 Oceanobacillus sp. AG | reverse complement strand
ATGAGGTTGATAGGTTCGAGGTAGAAGCATGGTGACATGTGGAGCTGACGAATACTAATCGATCGAGGACTTAACTAACTTCTATTTTGATGTCGTGATCTACTCTTATTTAGTTTTCAGGGTATAATTTTTACATAAAAGATAGTTTACACTTGATTTTTTCTATGAATCGGTTATAATAATGATTGTGACAAAAAAATAACTTGATTTTTACAAGAATTAACAATAAGTAGTTTTTTCACTAGGTCTGGTAATGAAGGCGGAGAGGTCACACCTGTTCCCATACCGAACACAGCAGTTAAGCTTTCCAGCGCCGATGGTAGTTGAGACTTTGTCTCTGCGAGAGTAGGACGTTGCCGGGCAATTAACCATAAAGTTAATTCTAATGAAAATATAAGCTTCTGAAAGTTAATTCAGGAAAGATTTCGACTGTATTACTTAAGCTCAATGGAGAGCTGTCCGAGTTGGTCGAAGGAGCACGATTGGAAATCGTGTAGGCCGCTATCGCGGTCTCGAGGGTTCGAATCCCTCGCTCTCCGCCATTATATTATTAGTTTAATGGCCCGTTGGTCAAGCGGTTAAGACACCGCCCTTTCACGGCGGTAACACGGGTTCGAATCCCGTACGGGTCACCATTCTTTAAGGAAGGCATGTTAAATACGCAACGTCCTGTTGCAACACATGCACTAGCACATCCTGTGCGTCGGAGGATTAGCTCAGTTGGGAGAGCACCTGCCTTACAAGCAGGGGGTCGCAGGTTCAAGTCCTGCATCCTCCACCATTATTTAAATATATTTTTACTATCGTGGGGTGGAGCAAAGCCGAAACACCATTGAGAAACATCTCTGAATAGGCTTTGTGAGGAGTGTAAGCTTCCCCGAATTATCCCGAAACACGACGAATAGTCCTTATTCTATTATTATGCATGAGCAAAACTTGCATATTTCTTATTACCGCGGGGTGGAGCAGTCCGGTAGCTCGTTGGGCTCATAACCCAAAGGTCGCAGGTTCAAATCCTGCCCCCGCAACCAAATTAAGGTCCGGTAGTTCAGTTGGTTAGAATGCCTGCCTGTCACGCAGGAGGTCGCGGGTTCGAGTCCCGTCCGGACCGCCACTATTTAGAAAAAAGTTATTACGGCTCGGTAGCTCAGTCGGTAGAGCAACGGACTGAAAATCCGTGTGTCGGCGGTTCGATTCCGTCCCGAGCCACCATTTGTATTATTGTTGGAGGGGTAGCGAAGTGGCTAAACGCGGCGGACTGTAAATCCGCTCCCTCAGGGTTCGGCAGTTCGAATCTGCCCCCCTCCACCATTTGATATAGGGGTATAGTTTAATGGTAAAACGAAGGTCTCCAAAACCTTTGATGTGGGTTCGATTCCTACTACCCCTGCCATTGTTTTTTTAATTTAAATGGCGGTCGTGGCGAAGTGGTTAACGCACCGGATTGTGGCTCCGGCACTCGTGGGTTCGACCCCCACCGGTCGCCCCATTTAATAGTTAGTTATTATTGGGCTATAGCCAAGCGGTAAGGCAACGGGTTTTGGTCCCGTCATTCCTAGGTTCGAATCCTAGTAGCCCAGTTATGATGCGGAAGTAGTTCAGTGGTAGAACACCACCTTGCCAAGGTGGGGGTCGCGGGTTCGAATCCCGTCTTCCGCTCCATTTTTTTATCTGGCGGTATAGCCAAGTGGTAAGGCAGAGGTCTGCAAAACCTTTACCACCGGTTCGAATCCGGTTACCGCCTCCAATGCCGGTGTGGCGGAATAGGCAGACGCGCAAGACTCAAAATCTTGTTCCTTCACGGGAGTGTCGGTTCGATCCCGACCACCGGTATCTTTTTTGTTTTTTAAGTTAATTTTAGAAAAGAATTATTTGCTCGTAAGCCTTGATATATAAGGGTTTACGAGCTTTTTTTGTATTTTTAGATTTCGATTGAAAACGATTGGTTTTCGAATGATTTTACACATTTTTTACACAAGAATTACACAATCATTTTCTCAAAAATATTGACTGTTTCCTGCTCGTCTTTCTCTCGTAACTCTTTAATGACGTGGGTATATTCCCTTAACGTTGTATCAATGTCTCCATGCCCAAGTCGTTCACTTATATAATGAATTGACACATTTTCATATAAAAGAACGCTCGCATGAGTATGACGTAATCCGTGCATAGTAATTGGATCTATTTTTAGATCCGTTAATACTTTTTTTAGAAGCTTGTTTGCATTGGAATTGCTGATTACTTTGTATTTAGATGCTGGGCTATAAAAGACTAACTTATGAATATTTGTAGGCATGGATTTGAATAGCTTTTTAAAGTGCCCCATTGTCTTTCCATCCATTTTAATTGTACGATTTGATTGTGTATTCTTAGTAGAACCAAATCCCTCAGTATGCCTATTTGCATAACCCCAGGTCTTATTGATTCTGATTGTATTTTTGGTGAAATCAAAATCGCTTCTCGTTAACCCCACAAGCTCTCCAAAACGCATTCCAGATGTTAAACCGAGTAGTATTAAAGAATAGCCCAGCCCTTGATCAAGACGCTTCCAAACTTCATTTAACAGCAACTGGCTTTCTTCGTAGTTTAGATGCTTTTCTTCTGATTTTTTGGCAGGTACTGTATAGGTAATAACAGCATTCCTGGTAAAATCACGATGAATAATTTGCTCATCCATTGCATCCTTTACACATGCACGAATATGGGTATTTACCTTTTCTACTGTTTCTTTAGATCTACTAGAACCAAACTGATTAATAAACATTTGATAATCATGTCTGGTGATCTCTTGTAAAGGTTTACTCCCGAAGTATTCTTTGATCGCTTTATAAGTGTATTCGTAATGCTTTCGAGTAGTAACACTGATATTTGTTTTATAAAGCCTAACCCACTTGTCAAAATAGTCATCTATTGGCACTGGAGTTAGATGAGGCAGAAGTCCTTTACTTAACTGTGATTCTATCTCTGCAGCTGCAATTTGAGCTTCTTTCTTAGTGCGGAAGCCTCCCTTTCTTATAGGTTTTGATTTTCCGTTAACCATATGGCTAACAGTAAACTGATATGTTTTTCCTCGTTTTTGAATACTAGCCATATTTTCCCCTCACTTTTTTTTTCATAAGGGTGGCCAGTTCCGAAATAGGTCACCCTTATTTTAACAATTTCTTATATTGTTTTGTAGTTACATATAAGGTAGTAGGAATTATATCTGCTACTAGGAAGAAAATATTCGGTGAAAATTCTTATCCAAAAAGTCTGCCATTTTTAAAGCATGAAAAGACCAAGTTTGCCCTTTTGTTTTTGGATAGAAGACAAAACCACCATGTTCAGTATCAAGTATTTTTCTGAAATGTGATGGATAAAGAATATTTTCTTTAATCCATTCATGTTTTCGATTGATTCTTTTTTCGAGATCTTTCATTGACCAGTAGACTCCATACAGTTGTTGCTGTTTAAGCTCCTTCAGTTCTACTTTTGAGATTAATACGGTATCAGACGGGATTGGGATAGTTAAATTAACTGATAGCTGTTGTTCCATTTTCATACCTCCACCATGATGATTATTCGATCATTGCAGCACAAAAAAATGCTTTTACAACAAGAAACAGAATCCATATGGACCTGTGACTTATTGCAAAAGCATTTTTGTTTTGCATTTTATCTGAAGTGTGTTGGCAGTTTATTATAAGTGTTTCAAACAAAGCCTATTTGGGCTAAAAAAATAAATGACTGAGTGCAAGTAAATACTCCTATCTAGTTGAATCTAGCTGCAATGTGTTATTGCTAGGCGCTTTGTCTATTGTGTAATTAATTTTTATTTCATTATTGGTGTTTATTCAATTTGTAAATATTAATTTACAGGATTTAATAATTTATGTCAAGATAATATTTATCCATATGGAAATCTGACTAAGAGTAGATAATTATAATTGTGGCACTAGCATAATATTTTTGAGTTATCGAGGGGGGGAGTGTTGACCGTTACACCACTGTTACGTTTAATATATATTTATCAAAAATTTTATTAGGGGTGAAATTAATGTCAAATACATATACAACGGGTCAAGTCGCAAAGATATTAGGGGAAGATCATAGAAATCAAGTTAATAGAATAATGAAATATATGGGAATGAATTTAGAAAAAAATGAACGAGGACATTACATAATTGATGATGAGTCACTTGACTTGATAAGAATGTATGCAGATTTCAAAAAAAATGTGAAGATAACTTATAAAGATTTTAACGAACTTGAAAATATTATAGAAATGTCTCATCTAAAGTTGAAGCTGTTCAAAGGGCATTTGATATTTTGGTTAATTATGATAATACAGCGAGTAATATTTCTACAAAAAAATTATTTTATATAACTTGTAGTGCGATCTTAGGATTATCGCATGAAAAAATAGAATTATTAGAGACAATAACAGGGGTATATCCTGATGAAAATGAAACATTAATATCTATGTATAATTATTTTTTGTATCAAGCCTATGTAATTGATATACTCCTTAATCTTTCTACACTTGAACTAGAACCTGAAGAGGAATTTTGGGATTTAGATGTTGTGAAGGGGTATGAAACATATATTTTTAACATTGTCTTTAACAGGCCACCAATTACTGAAAATATAAATGAATTTTTCATGTGTGTCCTAATGAAGAAAAAATATGATGCTGAAGCAAAAAATAATCTACTCATAAAAAAACTGACTGTTTTATTAAAGGAACTCAATAAATTCTATGATGAAAATAACTTAGACTATGATAAGTGTCAGCTCATCTTCTTACATGCCATTCAGCTATTGAGTTTGACATGCCTGACAACTCTGAAATAGTATAAGTACAGTTATATGGAGGTTAACATGTCAATTATTAAAGGTGGTGCAGCAAGGTTTAATGGTGTGATATTTTATTCAGAGAAATATATTTCAAAAGCCATTAGGAACAGAGATGGAACGCTTAGTATAAATATTACTAAAAGAAAGGATACTTCAAAGTTAGATAGAGTTATTAACAAAATCCCTATAATACGTGGATTATTCTTATTGATAAATCCGATTATAGTAATGTGGAAACTTTATCTATTTATATTTCTTCCACTTTTGGTTCTGCTTGTATTAATGACTCGTAATAGTGTAATAGCATCAGGTTCATCAATGCTCGTCTTATCAATTATTGCTGAATTGATTCAAAGCCATTTTTTATTACTACTTACAATTATATTGGTTACATTTGGAGTAATTTGTAAAATAACAAACCTAGGTAAGTATCATGCTGCTGAACATATGACAGATACATCATTTAGTACATTATCCAGTCTAGCGATATCAGATGTAATTATGCAATCAAGAATACATAGACGCTGTGGATCAAATATTGTGGTCTTTTTCTTCTTTTGGTGCTTTATCTTTTCTTTTTTTATTGCAGACTTACTTCTCCTAGGTGTACTCAGTGTTTGTTTGGGATATGAATTATTTCTAATTCAATCAAGAATGCTTACACCTTTTTATTGGATTGGTGGTTTTATACAATATACTCTATTCACATCAAAGCCATCATCAAGGCATGTAGAAGTTGCTGTAGCATCATATGAAGCTCTTTTAAAAGCGGAAAGAAATGATAATAAAGTATAGATCATTTTTAAAAATGAATATTGACACTTTTTGATAACTATTTTAGGATAAAGATAAATAAATATTATAAATCACTTTCAGATAAAACGCTCAGGCGTCAAGAATTATAAGATCTTATGGTCTTATAAATTGGCGAACTGAGCGTTTTTTTTGCGTTTAAAACGAAAGGGAGGAAAAATTGTATGAACTTAGTTGATTTGTTAGTAGCGAGGCAGAATGAAACGCCAGAAGAAAAAGCGAAAAGGTATAAACAAGAGCAAAAACTTAGATGGAAAGAGGAGGGGAATCATTTATATGAATGGAGACGCAGATTAGGATTAACAAGAACATTTATAGCGAATCAAACTAGGGTAAATCCTAGTCGGTTACGAAGGTTAGAACAAGGTTTACCTGTTAGAGATGCAAAAATAATATGTAGATCTTATGAAATGGTATTGGAAAAAGTAGAAAAGGACATGGAAACTGAAGGCTAATTGAGCAAATATATTGCTGGAAGAAAAAATAATACAAACTAAATGGAAAAGTACAATTAACCAGGTAGGACTCAAGAAAAATATTTGTTTTTGTAAAAACGGAAGAAACATTGAAATATAAGGATTCAAAAATTCTTGAAAAATCCTTATAAATACAATGCTTGTATTTAGTAGCTTATATGATTCTACTAGTTACTTTACCCACTTGCATGTGCATTAGATGCTATTAGTGAAGTAATGTTATAGATTGGACTTTTTATTGGTAGAAATTGAAAGTATTTTATGAATTACGCCATTCTTGAAGGTAATAATACTTTTAGAAAAATATCTCAATTAGGAAATGGAGGATAAATCATGTTGAAATTTAATCATGAAAAGTTAAGAGCTGCGAGGAGAGGAAAAAATTATACTCTACAGGACGTTGCTGATAGATTGCAGATTGAACTCCATGCTTACTGGCGTTTGGAGCAAGGGCAAACACAATTAAAGGTAGATCAATTGTTGAAACTCATACACATTTTTGATAAACCACTGGAATATTTCCTGGAAGAAACAAGTACATTTCATGAAGTCAATGACAAAATAACAGATTTAAAAATACTTGTTAAAAAACTGGACCATAATGAGTTGGATATTGAAAGCTTTCAAAAAGGTATTGAAATGGTAGAGACATCATTAATACCAAATTTAAAATAAACGCAAAGTTTTTGTGAATATAGCAACTGCAATTGAGTAATAGTCTTTAAAATATACAGGACATGCACGACCAAAATGGGGGAGAGTTTTGAGATGCTTCATACATTTGAATTAAAGTTAAAGACAAACTTTTCTATGATTAAAGCATTAGAGGAGGTATTTGGGAATGATTTGATAACCAAATTATCCAGCAATAGATATTACTGCATTTCAAATCCTATAGAAATTCCAGGAATACGAAGACTTAATATTAGTGATTCAGGTAAAGGTATTTATTATATTACTTTAGAGATAGAACCTGAAGTACTATTGAGAGGAATGTTAACTGTAGCGTTGTTCGATTGTTCTCAACATAATGTGCGAAAGCTTATTGATGCACTGAATGAAACTATATTATCGATACATGAGGCACTTCCGGAATTAAGTTGTGGTTGGAATTTATCACGAGTTGATTATGCTATGCAAATTCAATCAACATATACAGATGTCTACGTCTCACTAGCAAATAAAGCTAAAATACCACATCACTATGAAGACAAAATAAATCAATCTGGAAGTATGTATAGGCAGTCTAAAAGTGTAAGGTTTAATTTTTACGACAAATATGACTATATGAAGAAACAGAATGTCTCTGATACGCTAATAGAGTCTAGTCGAGGTATCTATCGTATAGAAGTCCAATACCGTACCACAAGAGCACTTAGACATATAAGAAAGAAATATGAGGCTTCAGCAATGTTTGATTTATTTGACCCAGATATTGCATTCGATATTATTCGTAATGCATATAACAAAAATATTGGTATGGAGAATTACTACAAATTTTGCTTAGCTGATAATATTATATCCTCTTGCAACTTAACTAATAGTATGAAATCCAAATTAATTAGCCTACTAAAATTAATAAAATGTGCTGGAACCTATGAGGAAACTATCGAAGCTATAGATAATAATAGTTGTATTGTCCCCAGTGATTACAAACACAATCTCCAGCTATTCAAAAGGCATGAGAGGAAGCTGAGAAAAATTGGAATAAATCCAATTCTTTTACCTGATGCTTTTGAATTAGATTTTTTATCGAATCCGTTTAATGAAATTATGACTGAATATCAGCGTGTATAGTCCAGTAAAAAAAATGATGAAAATAAAGGAGAAATTCGTTGTGAATATTGTTACTGTAAAATATGATCAAAAGTTATTTTCTCAATACAAACAGTTATCAAATGAACTAAAAATGGAAAAAGATTTAATTAGTGAAAAGGAATATTGGTCCAGATGGAGACAGTTAGAAGAATTAAGAGAGAGATTACGTGGAAGCATAAAAAACAAATTACTAGAGAAATAAGGGAATCTGGTAAACTAGTAATTGTTAAAGGCAAAATAAAAGAACCAAAATTATTGAATCATATTTCTATCCACAATTTTATTACTTTATGTGAAAAGGACTTTGGAACAAGTAAGAACTTTATTTTAGATTTTAACGGCAAAATTGAATATGTAACATGTAGAAGTTGTCTTGACATATATAATCATTGTTATAAAGATGATAATAACATTCATGAAATTGATAATATTGTAGATTTACGTTGTGAAGTCTGTGCAGGATATATAAAATTTCGAAGGGATTTATATATTCGTGACAACTTTAATTTATGCAGGAAATGTTGTAAAGAATTATTGGGTGAGAGATATGAGGAAGATCGATTAAAAAGGTGGAAAGAATTATGTTATTGGGCCATTGAAAAGCTTAAAGAAAAAGATTTAAGTAGGACTAAGAATGAGTTTAAGCTTCAATTTATACCAAATGTAATTGAACAGTTTAATGAAAAGGGAGCATTAAGTATCAAACAATATTTAATAATCGTTGATATGCTTTCGGGAAACAGTTGGACATTTATCAAGAACAAAGAAAGAGAGTTGAACTGGTGTCCATATACTAATGCAATAAAATAAAGTGGGCAAACATTGCCCACTTTCTATAAGCAAATCATAGACATCATGTTCAAATTATACTTGTAGTTTAACATCAAATGGTTCGATAACAATGATTAATTCATCTTCTGTAATTCCAATATCTCTTTGCAATTCGGATTTTATAAAGTCTATCATTCCTTCATTATATGATTTTAGGAATATCCTCGCTAATTCTTTCCCAACTTCATTATAGAAAACAATAGAATCATTAAGTTGAATATCGCGTATTCCAGCTAACGGATATCGTACTTTTTCATCATCAAATTTGATTGGCTTCAAGGTACTAATATAGCAATTGAAGCATGAATAAATTAATTTTTCCTCCTTTGTTCCAATGTAAGCCTCTTGGTTTAGAATCCTTTCTCCACATAAATGACAATAATGCATTTACATCATATCCTTTCTAATTATTTTTATTAAAAATAATTCATGTGAAAATAAAGAATTAGAAGTTAATCACATCCTTGTAAAATAGTAAAATAAATAGTTAGCAATTTATAAATAAGATGTAAAAATAAAGTTTAAAGGGAAGTATGAGAGGAAAGGCTACGGAAACGCTAGTAAATTTCTTCATCTATGCTAATAAAATGCAGATGATCATCACCGAAGGAGTTAAAAGCTTCCCCGAAGGGGTACTGAAAATTGAGGTTTTATAAATTGATATACCCGGGGCACGAATTCTCGTTACATAGGGTAAAATTAATACTAGGTTGGGCTAGAAAATTTTATAAAATTTTAATGCCTAATAGGGAAATATTTTTTATGAAACCTAGTGAAAGATTTAAAATATCATTAAAAAGGGGGATGAACTAAGTGAGCGAAAAAGAGAATTATGTTGAGCAAAAAGAAATAGAGGAAAATGTTAGTAAATTTGATAACACTGATTCTTCAAATCTTAGACCAAAAGATTATCAACTTCCAAGCCTAGGCGAAGAATTTATAGATCGGATTAATGAAATTCAAAAGCAATTTATTGCAAGTGTACAACCAATTATAGATTTGAGAAGAGAACTAATTGAACCTATTACTGAAATGCAAAAGCAAATTAGCGAGGCTCTAAGACCATTTACACAAATAAAAGAAGCCATTAATCAATTAACAGCACCTTTAAAGGGAATTGATTGGGATGCCTTAAGTAAGGTTGCGGCTGAAAGGCTTAAAGAAATTGATACTTTCTTAAAGGAACAAGAAGATAATTTATGGTGTATAGATGTTGACCTTTTAGATGCTATCGAAAATGAGGAAGTAATTAATTATGCAGAATGTATTGATTCAAAACTAGATGAATATGTTCTGGAAATTACAAGTGATCCAATATATGAATTACATGTGTCACTGATTAAAGAAACCTATGGAGCATATAGAGCAGGATATTATAAGTTGTGTACGTTTCCATTGTTTTCTACATTCGAACATATAGTAGCTTCATGGTACGAAGGAAATATTACTGAAGAAGAAATTGCAGTTAATCTGAAACCTAAACAGAAACGGCTATATTATAAAATTCAAAAGCTGACAAATGAAGAAAATGGCCAAGAAGGATTCATTAAAGTGTTTGCACAGTCTGTATTAAGGATGTACGAAAAGACATTTGTTTCAATTCCAGAACAACTTAATAAAGAACTAAATCGAAACTCAATTACACATGGATTCCATGATTATGATTCCATTACTCAAGAAGACGTTTTAAAGCTATTTCAACTATTAAAGGCAGCATTGATATTAAAATACGTAAGTCCTAAGGATTTTATAGAATAAGTCTTTTCTAGCCGTTACATTGGAGAAATCTGCCTCTTTTAAGCCGCCTAATTTTTATACTAAATGATACAAACAGAGGGAGGTTAATTAATGAATACATATAGAAATTCAGATAGAGATTTTTTAGGTGTATCAAACCAAATGAGGAGAAAGAAAATATGATAATATATATATAGATAATTAGTTAAAGTACGGAGAGAGGAAGTAACATTATGACAGAAAATCAACGTAATGCACAAACATCAATAAATGTACAAAAACAGGCCAATTTAATTTGGAACGTTGCTGATATTATACGAGGACTATACAAACCTCATGAATATGGAAAAGTTATTTTACCGATGACTGTAATTAAACGTCTGCACGACACGTTATTACCAACACGTGACAAAGTGTTAGAGGCATCCGAAAAATATAAAAATATGAATGACGCATTTCGTCACCGATTCTTAACACAAGCATCAGGTTATCCCTTTTACAATACGAATGTCTATACATTTGATACGCTACTTGCAGACCCAGCAAATATCGAAACAAATTTCCGAGCTTATTTAAATAGCTTTTCAGATAATATGCTAGATATTTTAGCCAACTTTAGATTTGATGTTGAAATTTCTACATTAGCTGATAATGATGCGCTGTTTCATGTTATTCAAGAATTTAATAAGAAAGAATCTTATCTAGGTCCAGATAAAGTAACAAGTACAGATATGGGATATATTTTCGAGGAATTAGTTCGTAAGTTTTCAGAGAGTTATAACGAAGAAGCAGGAGAACATTTCACAAGTCGAGATATTATTTATTTAATGACTGATTTACTATTAATTGAAGACAGAGATACGTTAACAGGAGAAGATGTTGTAAAAACAGTATATGATCAAACGATGGGAACCTCACAAATGTTATCAGCAATGCAAGAACGGATCCATGATTTTAATGAGAATGCGGAAGTTAGGACTTATGGACAAGAATTAAATCCAGAAACTTTTGCAATAGCTAAGGCAGATACGATGATTCGTGGCGGAAATCCAGATAATATGGCACTAGGTAGCACACTATCGAATGATCAATTTGAAGGATATGAATTTGATTACTGTATTTCTAATCCACCATTTGGAACTGACT
This sequence comes from Oceanobacillus sp. AG, assembly GCF_009746545.1. Taxonomy (NCBI): domain Bacteria; kingdom Bacillati; phylum Bacillota; class Bacilli; order Caryophanales; family Bacillaceae; genus Oceanobacillus; species Oceanobacillus sp. AG. The sequence continues at coordinate 9,544 of NZ_WOWT01000044.1, read as the reverse complement.
GGAAAAGAGATCAAAAGGCTGTAAAAGCTGAGCATGCATTGGGTGAAAATGGACGTTTTAGTGTGGGGTTACCGAAAATAAGTGATGGTCAACTACTGTTTCAATTAAATGGTATTTCAAAGTTAAAAGAGACAGGAAGAATGGCAATTATTCATAATGGTTCTGCGCTTTTTTCAGGTAACCCTGGTGGAGGCGAGAGTAGTATTCGTCAATATGTCATTGAAAATGATTGGTTAGAAGCAATAGTTCAATTACCCAACGATTTATTTTATAACACGGGGATTTCAACGTATATTTGGGTAATTACAAAAAATAAATCACCAGAACGACAAGGAAAAGTACAATTAATCGATGCTTCAAAAATGTATGAAAAGCGAAGAAAAAGCATTGGTGAAAAACGTGTTGATATTTCAAAAGAATGTAGAAATATGATTGTACAAGCATATGGTGAATTTGATAATAAAGAATATAGACTTGGCGAAAAAGTAGTAGAGTCTAAGATTTTTGATAATGAAGATTTCGGCTATACACGTGTTACGATTGAAAGTCCGCAACGTGATAAAAATGGAAATATCAAAATGAAGAAAAATAAACCTGTAGCAGATCCGAAATTACGTGATACAGAAGACATTCCATTGAAAGAAGATATTGATGTTTACTTAGAACGCGAAGTATTACCGTATAATCCTGATGCATGGATGGATCGAAAGAAAGATAAAGTTGGGTATGAAATTCCGTTTACACGTTTGTTTTATACATATACTCCACCAGAACCTTCTGAAGTTATAGCAGAACGAATTAAAAAGTTAGAAGAATCGATTGTTACAAACTTCCAAGCGTTATCCGGGAAGGATGTGAGTAATGTTGACTAGGGAAATGAAAGATTCGGGTGTTGCGTGGATTGGAGAGATACCGAAGGATTGGAAAATATCAAAAATTGGAGCGCTATATATTGAGAGGAATGAGAAAGTTTCTGATTTCGATTATGAGCCCTTATCAGTTACTAAGGGTGGAGTTGTTCCACAATTAGAAAATGCAGCTAAGTCATCCAACCATAATAATAGAAAATTAGTTCTTAAAGATGATTTTGTTATAAATTCCAGATCAGATAGAAAAATGTCAGCAGGTATAGCTTATTCGAATGGGTCTGTATCAGTGATTAATACAGTAATATACTCTAATATAATATCTAAAGAATATACAAAGTATTTATTAAAAAATTATTCGTTTGCAGAAGAATTTTATAGATGGGGTTCTGGAATAGTAGCAGATCTTTGGTCTACAAAATGGGATAAAATGAAGAATATCTTAATACCTGTTCCTCCTCTTGATGAACAAGAAAAAGTTGCGAAAAAAATAGATACACTAAGCAATAATATTAATAACTTGATAAGTGAAACAAAACAATCAATTGATGAACTAAAGAAATACAAGCAATCTATTATTACTGAAGCAGTTACAAAAGGATTAAACCCAAATGCAGAAATGGAAAGCGTTGAAATAGATGAGATTAAAGCACATCCAAAGCATTGGACATTATCGAAAATAAAATACCATGTACAAATAGATCCATCAAAACAAGAACATTTTAGTGAATTACCTTCTGAAGCAACTTTTTTACCAATGAATAAGTTGAAAAATGGTTTCATTATAAATACAGAAAAGGATAAAACAGTAAACCTAGAAAATAAGTATACTTATTTTGCAGAAGAAGATATTGTAATTGCAAAAGTTAGACCATCATTTGAAAATGGTAACATCGCAATTGCTAAAAATCTTTTAAACAAAATAGGTTTTGGAACATCTGAAATATTTGTATTAAGAAATAAACAAATGAAAATAACTCAACAATTTTTGTTTTATTTTCTAAGGAATGACATCTTTATACAATATGGTAGTGCCAGCATGACTGGAGTTGCAGGGTTACAGAGGATATCTTCAAATTTTATTATGAATTATCCAATTGCAATTCCACCAATAGAAGAGCAATTACAAATAGTAAATTATCTAAACGAAAAAGTAAAGCAAATAGATGAATTAATTCAAAAAAAGGAAAAGCTAATTGAAGAACTTGAACAATACAAAAAATCTCTCATCTACGAATATGTTACAGGTAAAAAAGAAGTGTGAGGGGGTATAAGGTGTGCTTGAAAACAAAGAAGAGCGTTTTGAAAGAGATATTGAAACAAGTTTAACAAACGAAGGCGGCTGGGAGTCCGTCGCCTTCAAAGATATAAACTACGATCCTGAACTTGGATTAGATGTATCAATTTTACTCGATTTCATTCGTGAAACACAACCAAAAGCATGGAAACGGTATGAAAAGATTTATCGTATTGATGCTGAATCAAGATTTATAAAGCGATTTAATGAAGAAGTAAATACACACGGCCTATTGCATGTCCTTCGAAAAGGAATTAAGGATCGTGGTGTGTCTTTTAAAGTTGTGTATTTTCGACCTGTTTCATCTCTAAGCTATGAAAATATAAAACAATTTGAAGCGAACCGTTTTCAATGTATACGCCAGTTTGCATACAGTAAAAAAAATCGAAATACGATTGATATGGTATTAGCTGTAAATGGCATTCCTCTTGTCGCTTTAGAATTAAAAAATCAATATACAGGACAAAATGTTGAACATGCAAAAGTCCAGTTTGAAACGAATCGTGACCCGAATGAAATTGTATTTCAATTTAATAAACGATTTCTAGTCTATTTTGCTGTGGATCATTTTGAAGTTTACATGACAACAAAATTAGCAAAACATAAAACTTACTTCTTACCATTTAATCAAGGCTCAAATGGCGCTGGAGAAGTTGGTGGTAAAGGAAACCCACCTAATTCAGAAGGATACCCGACAGCTTATCTTTGGGAACAAGTTTTGCACCGAAATCAGTTCATGGATATTGTGGAACGTTTCATGAATTTTGAAGTGAAAAAGAACATCTTAATTTTCCCGCGTTATCATCAATTAGATGTAGTCAATAAGCTTGTTGCAGATGTAAAAGAACATGGTTCAGGGAAAAACTATCTTATCCAACATTCTGCAGGATCAGGAAAGTCAAATAGTATCGCATGGTTGGCATACCATTTAGCTTCCTTACACGATAAAGAAAATAATCTAATTTATTCATCTATTATTATTGTTACTGATCGAACAGTGTTAGACCGACAGCTACAAGATACGATTACGAGTTTTGAACATACAACAGGACAAGTAGAAACGATTGGAGACAATAAAACGTCTCAAGACTTGAAGAATGCGATTAACGATAAGAGGAAAATCATTATTACAACACTTCAAAAATTCCCTGTTATTTATCAAGAAGTTGACGCAGTAGATGGAAGAAGATTTGCAATCATAGTCGATGAAGCCCATTCATCTCAAACGGGTAAAAGTGCACAGAAGTTAAAGCAAGCCTTAGCTGATAAAGAGGCATCGCTTAAAGAGTACCAAGAAATTGAAGAAGAAATTGAAAATCAAATGTTAGATGATCAAGACCGACTCGTTCAAACATTATTGTCACAAGGACAACATCATAATTTAAGTTTCTTTGCATTCACAGCTACACCGAAAGAGAAAACCCTTGAAATGTTCGGTACAAAACAACCAGATGGAAGTTTTAGATCATTCCATGTTTATAGCATGAGACAAGCGATTGAAGAAGGATTTATTTTAGATGTATTAAAAAATTATATGACCTATAAAACATCTTATCGTATTGCAAAAGAGATAGAGGAAAACCCTGAATTACCAAAAACTGAGGCAGTTCGAGCGATCGCACGTTATCAATCATTCCATCCGTGGGTATTACGACAAAAAACAGAAGTAATGGTTGAACAGTTTAGAGCGGTAACTAAAAAGGCTATTGGTGGTAGAGCAAAAGCAATGATTGTTACACCGTCACGTCTTCATGCTGTTCGATATATGAAGGAATTTAAAGCTTATATTAAAGAGAAAGGTTATACTGACCTTGATGTCCTTGTTGCTTTTTCGGGTTCTGTTACAGATGATGGCAATGAGTATACTGAGTCAAGTATGAACGTAACGAAAGATGGCGAACGGGTTAAAGAAAACCAGTTAAAAGAAACATTTCATGGGGATGATTTTAATTTATTAATCGTTGCAGAGAAATACCAAACAGGTTTTGACGAGCCTTTACTTCATACGATGTTTGTCGATAAAAAATTACGTGGCGTAAAGGCAGTACAGACATTGTCTCGTTTAAACCGAACTATGCCAGGAAAGAAAGATACGTTCATTTTAGATTTTGTTAATACAGAAGAAGAAATCTTGGAGGCATTCCAACCATTCTATGAAGCAACAACTTTAAAAGAAGAAGTAAATTTAAATTTAATATATGATACGCAAAGTAAATTACGTAAATTTGCTTTGTACAATGATGATGATATTGCACAGGTAATGAAACTCGTGAAGCAGGCACAAAAGAGGCAAGATGACCGTTTATTAGGGCGGATGTCAAGCCTTTTTAAACCTGTCATCCAGCGCTATGAAGAGCTGCCAGAGGACATACAATATGAGTTCAGAGTAACATTACGTAACTTCGGTAAATGGTATAACTATGTTGCACAGTTAGATCGTACATTTGATATGGAATTATTAGAAGAAAACATTTATACAAGCTATTTATTGAAGTTTATCCCGAAAGAAAAACGTGAAAAAGTGGATATTGCGGATAAAGTAAAGCTTGAATATTATAAGCTACAAAAAGATTTCGAAGGTGAAATCATGCTTGTTGCCGAAAATGAAGAGGGCGGCGAATTAAAGCATCCTACAGAATTTAATGCAAACATAAAACCTGTTGAAGAACGTGATCCATTAGACGTAATTATTGAACGTATTAATGAGCGTTTTCCAGATGATTTTACACCACAAGACCGAGTAATTGTAGAAACATTATACAAATCCTTTACAGAAGAACGAGATGCGAAAATTGTAAATATGGCTAAAAATAATAGCCGTGAGATGTTTGAAAATAGTTTGTTTAAAGACGTTTTCCTTGATCGAGTAATGGATGAGTACACGAAGAATTCAGAAGCATTCCAAAGATTAATTGGAGCAGATGATTCGTACTTTAAAACTGTCTATGCATTTATTGCTGCGGATGTTTATAAGACATTGCGATCGGAAGTTTAAGGGAGTCTAGTCTAAAGTTAATGATAGAGTATACTAAAGTAAGGGATTAAGTGGTACATTATGCAGCGGATATCAAAGATGAATATAAATCATAACAGCAAATGTCAGTCACTTTATAAAAAGTTTGTTGGAAGAACTTTTTTTGAATGACTGGCATTTTTTAAAAAGAGGACGGCTACATTTTAAAGTTTGTATTTTATTAGGGAAAACAAGTTTCTCAATAACTAGAAAGTCTATCTTGATTGTAATTATACCTATATCACTTTTCTGATTCTTACATATTAGTTTTTATCTAGATTGGAATTTTAGGAGGATACAACAATTGCAAATATCAGAACTTCATATAAGTAATTTTAGATCATTTGGAGCTGATACTGAATCGATTAAAATTGATAATTTAACAGCTTTAATAGGCTCAAATAGCTCAGGTAAAACTAGTTTGATTATGGCTTTGTTAAGATTATTTGGTCAAAGGAATATTGATAGATCTTTGATTAAAACAGATTTTCACGTTTCAGAAGACGAAGATATATCTAATATAGAGGAAATGAACCTTAGCATAGAAGCAAAAATTATATTTCCAGAATTAAAATCTCAAAGTCCGGAGGAAATTAAGACTATACCTGAATTTATAAAACAGTTGGTTGTGGATGAGGCTGGAAAAGAACCGTATATAAGAATGCGTTTAGTAGGTAAATGGGTGCAGGGTACTACACCCGAGGGAGATATTGAGCAAGAATTATTTTATGTAAAAGTACCGTATGGACAAGAGGAGCAAGATGCCTTAATTAAGGTGCCAATTCATCATAAAAAGTTAATTCAAATGATTTATGTTCCTGCAATGAGAGACCCAGCTAGTCAATTGAAAAATGCTTCTGGGACTTTACTTTGGCGTATTTTTAGTGGAATCGATTGGCCAAAAAATTTAAACGAAGATATAGAGTCATTAACTGAGCCAATTGAAGAGTTATTTAACGGTATTGACGGAATTAAAAACGTACAAAAAATCTTAAACACTCAATGGAATAAATATTATAAGGATAGAAGATATTCAAAGAGTCAATTAAAATTCAATAGCAGTAGTTTGAACGATTTTTTAAAAAACATTGAGATTTTATTTAGTCCGGCTGTTGATGGTAATTCTATTAGGGTTGATGGGTTGGGGGATGGTTTAAAGTCATTATTCTATATAACGCTAGTTTCTTCTTTACTTGAAATCGAAAATAAACAAGAAAAAGAAGATAAACCATTGTTAAATATATTAGCTATAGAAGAACCGGAGAATCATATATCCCAGCATATATTAGGAAGAGTAGTAAGAAATTTAAAGGAAATAGCTAATAGAGAAAATGCACAAGTTATATTATCTTCCCATAATTCATCTATCATTGGAAAAATTGATCCCGAACATATTAGACATTTGCAGATAAGGGATTCGAAGACTTTAGTACATAATATTACGCTTCCAGAGAAACATGACGAAGCCTTTACTTATATTAAAGAAGCGGTTAAATCTTATCCTGATTTATACTTTTCAAAACTAGTAGTCTTAGGAGAAGGAGATAGTGAGGAAATAGTATTACCTAAATTATTGAGTGCTTCCAATGTTTACCTTGATGATTACAATATTTCAATAGTGCCACTAGGCGGTAGACATGTTAACCATATGTGGAAGCTCCTAAATGATTTATCGATTCCTCATGTTACATTGTTAGATTTAGACAGAGAGCGGAATGGTGGTGGCTGGGGAAGAATCAAATATGTACTAAAGCAGCTTAATGAGAATAATAGATGTTCTGAAGAACTTAGAACAGTTTATAAAGGTAAAGAAAAAGAAAAGTATATTTATAGCATAGAAGAAATAGAAGAATTTCATAAAAGAGATGTAAATAATTTAAAATCTATGGATACTTGGATAAAAAAATTGGAAAGAGCAGATGTATATTTTTCATTTCCATTAGATATTGATTTCTCGATGTTGAAAAGTTTCCAAAAGGAATACCAAAGCACTATGATTAATGGTCCTAGAATTCCAGCAGATGAACGTTCCTCAGAGTACGATGAAAAATTGCAAAGCTCAATACAAGCTACTCTTAAACATAAAGACGCTGTTGCAAAAACATATTCAGATGAGGAAAAAAAATTAATGATATGGTACAATTCTTTGTTTTTGGGTAGAGGGAAACCAAGCACGCATATTGCTGCCTTAAAGGATGTCGAGGATACTACATTTTTGGTCAATGCCCCCAAAGAGTTGTTAAGACTTCTGGAAAAAATAAAGGAAAAAGTAGATTGAACAGGAGGGGGGGAACGTTGAATAATAAAGTACTTGAGCAAGATTGGAAGCCATCGGATAACATAGTATTAGAGGATGCAGCTTTAGCATCAATAAAAGAACCTAATAATGTTTCAATTGTTGCTGGACCGGGAGCTGGAAAGACTGAGTTGTTAGCTCATAAGGCAGGATACCTAATTGAAACAGGAATATGCACATATCCCAAAAAAATTTTAGCCATAAGCTTTAAGGTTGATGCTGCTAGTAACCTTCAAGAGCGAGTTGAAAAGAGGTACGGTAAAGACGTTTCAAGTAGATTTGAGTCAAGGACATTCGACTCTTTTGCAAAAGGGTTATTGGATCAATTTCTACATGCCTTACCTGAAGAGTATAAACCAGCGAAGCAATATGAGATTATTAGTAATGAGAGACTAATAGATGACATTATTAAAGGATATATTACTGATACAAATGTATTTTATCCATCATGGCAGCATGAGTATAACTTTTTAAGAGTAAATAAACTATTAAAAGAAACAAGACTTCCAATATCAACTTTTGATAATGATTTGTACTATTGGATTAATGAGAGATTATGGAATGTATTATTAAAAGGAAAAAATAAATTGAATAGCTCATTAACTTTTCCAATTATATCTATTTTAGTAGAATATTTATTAAGGGAAAATCCATTAATTGTTAAAACGTTACAAGCTACATATAGTCATGTCTTTTTAGATGAATTTCAAGATACTACATATATTCAATATGACCTTTTAAAAACAGCTTTTTTAGATTCAAAAAGTATTATTACAACAGTTGGTGATAATAAGCAACGAATTATGGGATGGGCTGGGGCATTGAAAAATGCTTTTGAAATTTTTAATAAAGATTTTAATGCTAGTCAGTTTTCTTTGTTAAATAACTATAGATCCGCTCCTAGATTAATCTATATTCAGAATTTATTTTCCAAAACACTTAATAAGGCATCAGTAGATGCAATTCCAGCTGGAGAGTGGAGCGCAGAAGATGGAATCTGCGAAATATGGACGTTTAAAAATCATAGGAATGAAGCTAATATTTTGTCTAGGAAAATAAAAGAGTGGATGGATTCTGAAGATTTAAAGCCAAGGGATTTTTGTATTATTGTTAAGCAACAGGAGCATGTCTATGCGGCTGAAATTATCAAAGCACTTTCAAAGTTAAATATTGATAGTAGAATCGAGAAGGAATTTCAGGATTTATTATCGGATGAATTAATTATAATAACCTTAAATTTTTTAAAATTGTGTGGAGAGGAAAAGTTGCCAGACCTATGGTTGGAATTTACAGATACAATTATTGAAATAAAATATCCAAGCTCTGTGTTAGAAGAAATAAATATATTGAACGTAGAAGAGGAATTATCAAAAGCATTAGAAACAGTCAAAGATATTTTTTCTAATGTCAACGAAGCAAATTTTGAGACTGAAATTCAAAAGATAATGAATACAATAGTAGAATTTTTAGGTGAAGAGAACATTAAAACAGTCTATCCCAAATATAACCAGAATAATTATCTAGAAGATAGAATACAAAGAATGATAAAGAACCTAAACTATTATGAAGGAGCTTCGATAAAGGATCTGGTTCGAGAGTTTTGTGGAGAATATAGTATCCCTATAATGACAATTCATAAAAGTAAAGGATTGGAATATAATACTGTTATATTTGTTGGTTTAGAGGATGCAGCATTTTGGAGTTTTAAAACTCAGAAGGAAGCAGATAAGAATGCTTTTTTTGTAGCTTTATCCCGTGCAAAGCAAAGAATTTTTTTTACAATTAGCGAGGAGAGGGAAATTTTAAAGTATGGTGAGCCTATAAATACAAGGCAAGATATTAAGGATATATCGGAGTTATTAAAAATACTAGTTGATGCAAATGTTCCGGTGGTTAAAGAGAATGAACATAAATATAATGTGTAACTATATATTAATAACAGTATTGTAAACTAGCACATTATTCCAGGTCATCTATTTCAAACTAATTCAGCTGTTTATCTGGGGTAATGTGCTATTATTTTCACTTTATTTCATATGTGAAAAAGAATATGCACGCTATTTCTCTACTAT
>NZ_WOWT01000043.1:0-23030 GCF_009746545.1 Oceanobacillus sp. AG | reverse complement strand
TAATTCATGGTGAGTCCTCTCCTTGGTATGTTTTAATTTAGGGGTCAATGCGCATTGACACCCAGTACTATACCAGAGAGGCTCTTTTTTGTTCAAACCTCAAATTTCTTCATTACAGGAATGCTCCCTTGCCTCTTATGATTATCAGCGATTAATTAATAATCGAGCCAGGCTCAAGAAAATAATAATACCTTTCTTAAAAAAGGTAAAAACATACACAAGCAATCGTATTTTTATTTGAGATTAAGCAGACATCCCACCCTTAACCTGAACAAACAAAAATCTGCCCCCTTTTTCATTGAGCTTTCACCAAACTCCCATTACACTTAAATGAAAGTCAAAGAACTCCTATACAGAAAGGATAATTTTCCCAATGATTTCTTTTGAAAATGTTTCAAAAAAATATAATGGCGATACGCCTGCAGTAGATTCCATCAACTTTACAGTTAATAAAGGGGAATTTTTAGTATTAATTGGTCCGAGTGGCAGCGGAAAGACGACGACATTAAAAATGATCAATCGCCTCATTCCCCTGACAACTGGAACCATTTATATGAATGGAAAAAGGATTAGCGACTATAAAATAGATGAACTTCGCTGGAATATCGGTTATGTTTTACAGCAAATTGCGTTATTTCCCCATATGACGATAGAGGAAAATATTGCAATTGTGCCCGAGCTCAAACAATGGAACAAAGAAAAAATCCGCAATCGTGTAACTGAATTATTGGATATGGTTGGTCTTGATCCTATTATGTACCGGAACCGGAGACCTGACGAACTTTCTGGCGGCGAGCAGCAACGAGTTGGCGTTGTCCGTGCTTTAGCAGCCGATCCGGAAATCATTTTAATGGACGAACCTTTCAGTGCATTAGACCCGATCAGTCGGGAAAAATTGCAGGAGGATATCATTCATTTGCAGCGTACCATTAAGAAAACAATTGTATTTGTTACACATGATATTCAAGAAGCACTGAAACTAGCGGATCGGATTTGTTTAATGAAGGAAGGGAAAATCATTCAGTTAGGAACACCAGATGAACTAATAAACGAGCCAGCGAACGACTTTGTCCGAGATTTCGTTGGGAATGCCGGCCATCCAGGGACAGATTTTGATTTGGAAAAATTTATTCATCCCCTGCCGAATCTGACAGGACAGGAAGCTCCTACTATTTCCATCCAAGCAACATTGGCCGAAGTGTTGCAGCGATTATCCGACCATGATTCTCTTTCCGTAGAAAAAAACGGAGTTCCGATTGGGATTGTGAATCGGCAAATCATGATCGATTATCTCTCCCAACAGGTAACGAAAGGGGGAAATAGCGATGAATAATATGATCGAAGTATTCCAAAACCGCCAGCATGAACTATTTCAAGCGCTCATCGAACATATTCAGATTTCATTTATTGCGCTCTTTTTTGCTGTCTTAATAGCTGTACCACTCGGTATTTATTTAACGAAAAAGCTTCGTTTTGCGGAGAGTATTATTGGGATTGCTGCGATGCTGCAGACGATTCCTTCCTTAGCATTACTCGGACTCTTTATTCCATTGCTAGGGATTGGTAAAATTCCCGCTATTATTGCCTTAGTCATCTATGCCTTACTTCCTATTCTCCGCAACACGTACACTGGAATTAAAGAAGTGGATTCCTCTTTAATTGAAGCCGCGATGGCAATGGGAATGAACACAAGGAAAAGATTGTTGAAAGTGGAATTACCACTTGCAATGCCGGTGATTATGGCAGGAATTCGGACGGCGATGGTATTAATTATTGGAACTGCGACCCTTGCTGCATTAATCGGTGCAGGAGGTTTAGGAGATCTAATCCTGCTTGGAATCGATCGCAATAATTCTGCACTTATTTTACTTGGAGCGATTCCAGCAGCAATACTTGCTATATTATTTGACCTCGTGTTACGCGGCATCCAAAAACTTTCGTATAAAAAGACACTCGTCACAATTGGGATCATCGTTGTCTTCACTTTCGGTGTATCCGTGATCCCCAATTGGCTCGGTGGAGACGAAGATACGATCGTAATTGGGGGTAAATTAGGTTCCGAGCCAGAGATTTTAATTAATATGTATAAAATCCTAATCGAAGACGAAACCGATTTGAACGTGGAATTGGAACCTAGTCTTGGGAAGACAACCTTTTTATTTAATGCTTTAGAATCGGGAAATATCGATATTTATCCAGAATTTACAGGAACGGCAATAACGCAATTTCTGGATGAGACCCCAGTAAGTAATGATAAGGAAGAAGTATACGAACAGGCCAGATCCGGATTACTAAAGAATAACGATTTAGTCTTGCTAGAACCGATGGATTATAATAATACGTATACATTAGCTGTATCTAAAGTCTTTGCCGAGGAGCATAACGTAAAATCAATCTCTGATTTACAGGGATTAGAAAACGAGGTAAAAGCCGGATTCACTTTGGAATTTACGGATCGCGAAGATGGGTATGTTGGTATTCAAGAACTTTATAATCTCGAATTTCCTAATCTCGTAACAATGGAACCGAAGCTGCGTTATACGGCGATTGAGCAGGGAGATATTAATGTATTAGATGCTTATTCTACGGATAGTGAGTTGAGACGCTATAATCTTACCGTATTGGAAGACGATCTAGAATTATTCCCTCCTTATCAAGGTGCCGCCTTGCTGAGAAGTGAAACGCTCGAGGAATATCCTGAACTGGAAGGTATCTTAAATCAGTTAGCCGGGAAAATAACGGATGACGAGATGCGGGAGATGAATTATCAGGTGACTGTCGAAGGAAGAAGTGCTGCGGAAGTGGCGCGGGAGTTTTTAGAGAATGAAGTGCTCCATACAAACTAAAGCAGAAAATCGGTTTCTTCACTGTTAGAAACCGATTTTCTATGTATTCCTTGATTAATTAAAGTTTAGGATAATTTCGCTAAAATTTCCCGAATAAAAGCAGGTTCATCCTTAGGTGTACGTGAGGTAATCAAATTTTCACTAACTACAACTTCTTTATCGTGGTAGGCCGCACCTGCTAGTTTTACATCATCACGAATTCCGATGAAGCATGTTGCTTCCTTTCCTTTTAGAACGTCAGCACTAATCATGACCTGTGGTCCATGACAAATACCAGCAATTAATTTGTCGTTTTGATTGATTTCCTTCACAAAGCGAACAACGTCATCATTTACACGCAATGCTTCCGGAGCACCTCCACCTGGTATAATAACCGCATCAAAATCGTCAGCCTTTGCCTCAGATGCCCCAAGATCAGCAGTATAGGAGATTGTTCCTTTTTTCCCATCACAGCGTGCACCTTTTTCCAAACCAATAATGACTGTTTCGTGCCCTGCTTCTTTAACAGCTTCATATGGACTTTTCATTTCAGAATCCTCAAAGCCACTTGCTAAAAGAAATGCTACCTTAGCCAAATTAACTACCTCCAGTTTAAATTTATTTACAAGGTTATTTTAATTTACGAGCAAGAAATTAGCAAAACAACTGCTTCAGGTAAAACCGGATTATAGTAAACTTTATTATAAAAAGTGATTGCGTATGCAGGCGAATCATCATATATGTAAGGTTAGATAGAATTTGTTAGCTAGCTATAACCTTGCACTATTTAGCACTTTCAATCGGGGAAAAACGGATCTTGCATTTGCTGGAAGGAAACTAGATCCCACCAGCGAATGCAACATGACTAGGGTCAAATGAACAGATCACAAGAATACGATCATGGATAAAATGAACATAAATACGACACCAGAAATCATTGGAACTGCAGTCCTTTTAATAACATGAAGCGGATTTACCTTTAGTGTTCCAGCTACAATGAGTATAACTGCAGCGACAGGAGATACTGCCCTAAATAGGTTTCCGGCTAACCCCATCGGTACTGCTACCGCGATTGGATTAATTCCTGCTGCATCTGCTAAAGGAACTATTAATGGTACCATCGCAAAGAACAGAGCGATACCGCTGCCGCTTAAAATTACGATTAGAGCAGTAAACCCGACTAATATAAGCGGTAATACAAAGTCAAAGCCCTCGCCTTGAATATTTTGCATAGATTGTTGCAGTGTATCGATTAGACCAATCGATTGTAGTCCTGCTACAAAAACAGATGCAGCGACTAAAAGTGCAACAACCGAAATCATATTACCCATGCCTGTGAAGAACTTTTCGGTTTGAGATAATACTTCTTTATCTCCTTTATAGCGAAATAATTCGCAAATGATTGCAAGTATAAACGAGACAAGTACCGCAATTTCAACACTTATAGAAACGGTCATTTCTGTTGTCATTTCTAAGATGAAGGATGCGAGTAAGAGAATAATCGGAAATACCGGCAAGATCGCATAAACTGTTTTAAACAAACTACTGCCTTCTATTTCTTTAAATTCTTCTATTTCGATTTCCTCTTCATTTGAATCAGCAATTTGTGCCTTCTTGTCCATTCTCTTTTGCCAGAAATAGTGAACAATGGCGATAAAAGCTATTGTCGGCAGAGAAATAATCGCATGATAAGCAAAAGTATAATGTGTGACCGTTAAATCACTGAATGCAGCATACTTCGCTAACTCTTCAGCAATCGCCACATTATCACTGCCAAGTGGTGTTGGTACAATTGTCGCAGATGTCGCAATGACGGCTGCAATCGTTAACGTTGACATGCCAGCCCTTTTCAAGACAGGATATAGCGTTGCCAAGAGTAAAATAGATAAAGTGGAAGCACTTGGTACGACGAGAGACAATAAGTTACCTAATAAAAAGATAACGGGAACCAAAATATAAACAGATTTTATTTTGCTAATAGGCTTTGTTAACATTTGGACGGTTAAATCATTTGCCCCAATATGAGACATATAAGCCGTATATCCACCAAGCATTAAGATTATTAAACCAGCCGAGGTTAAAGTTGATTTGAACTGTTGAACGATTACTTGTAACGGATCCAAAACAATAGAACCTGTTGGATTAAAATCTTGAAAAACAATGTCTTTTCCCATAAATAGACTGATCAAAAGGAGTACAATACCCATCAAAAACAGGGCTATTTTGATATCCATTTTTTTAATGAGCATGTATATAATCACTGCTACTGCTAACAATGCCGATCCATACATTATGAGATTTTCCAGCATATTTAGTACACTCCTCTAAGTTGTAAAAATATTAATTGCATTTTTGGATACTGTCTATAAACCACTTTTTAAATTCTTCAGCATTAATATCAACACAAACCCTTACATTACTTTCCTTGTTTAAATAACCTTTAAAATCTACAATGGTTGCTCCTTTTGTCATTGCTCCATTCAGTTCAACATCAACGTAAGTGTCAATTGTCTCGAATAGTTCAGGTTTGAGAAGGTAAGCAACGGCACAGCTATCATACATTTTAAGACCTGTATTGAAACTGCCGCCCCTATATTTTTTGAAAAGATGATAGATCATGTGCCCGGTTTTATTCATATCTTTTAATTGCTCACTGTCTTCCGGATAAATCAATGCTTTTAACCCAACATCTAGTCCCGCCATAACAATTGGCAAACCACTAGAAAAAACAATTTTTGCAGCTTCTGGATCTGCGTGAATATTAAATTCAGCCATGACAGATGAGTTTCCTCTGCCACTAGAACCACCCATGAGTACGATTTCTTCAATATTTTCCTTCACTTCTGGATAAAGTCTAAAAAGTAAGGCAATATTTGTTAAAGGTCCGATAGGGAGGAGTGTTATTTTCTTATCACTGTTGATAATTTCTTTGTACATAGCTGTTACTGCATGTTCTTCTAGTAATAAACTGTTGTCTGGTTCCTCAAATTCATATCCATCCATCCCTGTTTCGCCATGTACATTACTTGCATCGATTGGGTCTTCGATTAATGGTCTTTCAGCGCCTTTAGCAACAGATATATTCTTTTCAAATAACTTGAGCAGACGCAGCGTATTGTACGTGACTTTTTCAAGGCTCACATTACCATTAACAGTCGTAATGAGTCGTACGTCTAATTCCTCACTAAATAGGGCAATAGCAAGAGCAGCTGCATCATCAATTCCTGGATCTGTATCAATAATAATAGGTTTTTTACTCATTTTAATTCCTCCTAAAATTTATATTAACTAACGCTTTCTTGCTTGTTTATAAAGCCTAGAACTTCTTCTCTCGTAGGCATACCACCTTGAGCTCCAACTCTTTCAACAGATAGTGCTGCTGCGGCGTTCGCAAATTTAATAGCTTGTTCGATACTTGAACCGCTAGCAATCTCCGTAACGAGAGCACCATTGAATGTATCTCCAGCTCCTGTAGTATCTTTTACATTAACTTGATAACTCGGTATCTCGATTTTCTTCCCTGCTGATGTTTCATATTCAACCCCGTCACCGCCTTTTGTAATAATGGCTTTATCTTTCATGGAGCGATAGAACGGTAATTCTGCCAATGATGTATGTTCGAGCTCATTCGGGGTTAAATACGTAACTTTTTTCAAAATATCCTCAGGTATCTTTTGAAAAGGGGCTGGATTGATGACAACAGGTATATGATGCTCATATGCAAAGTCGACGGTATATCGAACGGTCTCCATTGGAATTTCCAATTGCAGGAGAATGATATCGCTCTTCATTAGTATTTCCCGTGATGTTGCAATGATTTCTGGCGTTAATTTCGAATTAGCACCAGGTGAGACGATAATTCTGTTGTCGCCTTCCGATAAAATAATGGTAGCGATGCCAGTGGATGTCTTCGGAATAACAGAAATCGCTTCTTCATGGACACCTTCTGCTCGGAAGTTCTGTAGGATATCCTTTCCAAACTGATCGTCCCCAACCGCACCAATCATGGTAACTTCAGCTCCTAATCTTGCAGCGGCTATTGCTTGATTGGCGCCTTTACCACCGTGATAAGTTTTAAATTCTCCACCTAAAACGGTTTCACCTTGTTCAGGGAATTCTTTAGCAGTCGTGACCATATCAATATTAATACTTCCCACGACACAAACTGCCGGTTGCTTTTCCATATGATCACCTCTCTCTCGTAATTAGTTGATTTTATATTCTTCCGACGGGATCTTTTTATTCGGTTTTCCTATGTTTTGGATATACCCACGTTGTAAAAAGCCGTTTAAAATTAATTATCTTACTGTACTTCATCTAAATAGCCTTCAAGCCTTTCAACATACCCCCTGGAAACAGCTGCTATTTCGGCGACATCAAGGATACTTTAACTATTTGTGTAACGGGTTACATATAGATGAAAAAAATTGGGTTCGCATATTTGTGTAACCCGTTACATATAGAATAATACTGTTATAAAAAAATGTCAAATCATTTTTTAAATAAAAAGGCAAAGTTATATTAAAGTCACAAGTTATTTTGCAATTTTGCTAGGGATGAAATATATTTTTCCGACCCAGTTTGGCCAAATAATAATGGAGAAACAGCACATTCCTATACAGATGATGATGAACTCCTTTATCAGTAGGTACAGATGTATCGAGCATTTTTCTCCCAATTTAACTTTTTATTAAAGTGAATAATCCTTAAGTTCCAGTTTTCTTAATTCAAGGCTGTTCAGTAATGAAAAATCCCACTCATCACATTTACATGTTGAGTGGGATTTTAAGAGTGGGCTCACTCTCCATTAATAATCTTCCTATACTCTTCTTCCGACATATTCAAAGCTTCTGCAGAATACTTTGTCCCTTTTTCCTCATATACTTTTCTAAAAGATTCATCCAGCTCTTCTGCAGTAATAACGCCTTTTTCGATTAATAGATTTGCAAGTGCTTCTGTTGCCACACGCTCTTTAACAATTTGCCCAAAAATCCTGCCCATCGTAGCATTTAACTCGGTTTTGTCTTCATACATCTTAATTCCTCCTACCAAAAAATGAAATCGCATTTAGTGGGGTATTACAGAACGTAATGCCTGATAATATACGACGAAAGAGATTAGAAGAAGTTATCTTGCATGCTACTATTTTTCGTCCTTTTAGTCAAAGTGCCGATTCAACTATAGGGAGACAGTCCACCAACAAATAAATCTCACTTGCTTTCTCCAATCGATTTTAAACTCCATTTCCGTGAATTTGCTTAATTTTCTTCAACATCTATTTCGTAGTTAGGCAAAATAAGAACCTCTACTCGTCTATTTTTCTCCCGGTTCTCTTCACTCGTGTTCGGCATAATTGGATGGTACTCACCAAATCCCTTCGCACTAAAGCGAGCTGGATCATGTCCTCCATTTTCCAAAATTAATCCCATGAAGTTAACGGCTCTTATTACACTTAATTCCCAATTCGAAGGGAATTCTTCGTTGTGAATCGGCCGGTCGTCTGCATGTCCGCTTATCTCAATATGATGAGGCGGATCGGTGTTTAACAACCTTGAGATTTCGGTTATGATTTCCCTGCCGCCCTCATTAACTTCAGCGCTCCCCATATCAAACGTGACATCATTTAAAATCGTGACCATTAATCCTTCATTGCTTAATTCTGTTGATAGTGCATCAGTTAGTTCATTTGTTTCGATATAACCATTGATACTCGCTTGAAGTTTTTTAAGATTTTCTACTTCTCTCATACCTTCACTTAAGTCTTCTTCATTTGCCTCATTATCTTCTTTACTTCGGTCTTCATCTATGGCAGTTTCTGAAGGATCCTCCGCTGGGCTTTGTTCCAGTATAATGGATCCACCGCCAGAGAATTCACTTTTAAAAACTTTGGAAAGCTGTTCATACTTTTGGGCGTCTATTTCGCCCATGGCAAATAATACAATAAATAATGCCACAAGCAATGTCAGCATATCAGAATAGGGAAGCAGCCATGAATCATCTGATTGAGCTTCACTCTTTCTTCTGCGTCTCCGGCTACTCATCTTCTGTCACCTGCTTTATCTTGGCAATTTCTTTTGAAGTGAGGTACGAACTCAGCTTATCTCTCATCGCCGCCGGAGAATCCCCATTCACGACGGAAAGAATCCCTTCCACAATAATTTCCTTTCGTTGAATCTCTTTTTTCGATTTCTGTCTTAATTTATTTGCAAACGGGTGCCATAATACATAACCTGAAAAAATCCCTAATAAAGTTGCAACAAAAGCCGCTGCTATCGCTTCCCCCAAGATTTCCATATCATCCATATTACCAAGTGCGGCAATTAATCCAATAACAGCACCTAACACTCCCAGCGTGGGCGCATACGTACCAGCTTGCGTAAAAACTGCTGCACCTTCTTCATGTCTCGTTTCCATTGCATAAATTTTCTCGAGCATGACTTCACGGATGAACTCCGGTGAATGACCATCAACGGTCAATTGTAGTCCGGAAGAAATAAAGTCATCATCCCATGCTTCTATTTCAGTTTCTAAAGATAACAAACCTTCCCTACGAGCTTGATCGGACATCTTTGAAAACTTTTCAATAAGCACTGGTATATCATCTTGTTCCTCTTCTTTAAGCAATATTTTAAAATAGGAAGGAATCTTTTTAATCGTGCTTACAGGAAATGCTATCAATACAGATGCAGCCGTTCCTACAAATATAATGAGAAGTGCTGCCGGATTAATTAAGGCTCCCGCACCAACACCTTTTAAAACCATCCCAACAGTAACCGCAATAATTCCTAAAATAATACCAATAATTGATGTTTTATCCATCTCTGTACCTCCATCAAATAACTCTATAATACTACATAACCTATATCGGTCTTTTGTACTGTTTTTGAAGGTAATATGGAAAAGAAGAAATAATTAGTTTATTAGGTAAACATTTTTTGACTCTTTATATTGTGGTGGATTTTTTTATGTTGTTAGAGAGGTGTTTATCATTTATAAATTTGAAAATAATCAATCTTGATTTTGAGAGCGATCCCTAAAATCATGCTGGATAGATAATATGCGTGAGAAAATATATTGAGCGAATGATTTAGCGGAAGTACAACTATCTTTTTAAAAAATAATGGTACTGAATTTAAGAGAAAAATAAAGACAGTCAGATTTCTTTGACTGCCCATGCTTTAGAATATTAAAATTTTAAATCATAACCAATCAAGCAGGTGCTCCTTCTTCTCCTACTTCCTTCAAAAACAAATACCCCATATACAATGTCAACAAATCATGCGTCTTATTTAATTGAATTCCTAATAATTCCTCCACACGCTTTAAACGATAAAGCAATGTATTCTTATGAATATGTAATTTTTCAGCAGTATTTTTATTTGACATATTATTTTCGAACCAGTGACTGAGTGTTTCTAGTAAAACAGGGTCATCCAACAAAGATAGAATCGTACGTTCGACAAACTTTCTTTTAATTCCTTCATCCAAAGCTTGCTGCAACATATCAAATTTTAAATTCTCTTCAAACACAATGGGTTGATCTCTAGAGCTTACGTCGGACGCTTGCGCAGCCTGTTCAAATGAAGAAAACATATTATTATAAGTCGTGATTTCTCCAACACCAACATACATTTGCATTTTCATACTGGATTGGACTTCTTTTAGAAAAATGGATAACTTACGGCGGAGCTTTTCATTATCATGCTGTTTTGTAAGGAGCATTAATATTTTATTTTGTCCCCAACGAATAAACAATGTATCGCCTTCATAATCCCACGCAACTTTCAATAAATTAATATCTTTATAGGTGAAGGATAAAGCAGATTGATCCCCTCTTAAAATAGCTACTCGATTATATTTTTTAATGTTAATTCCTAAAAAGTTGCTCCGTTCAATTAATGATTTTGTAATCTCCTTGCTATTCAACCAATCAAAGACAAAGAATTCTAATTCTCTCGCTTGCCTTTCTCTGTCCGTTTGAATGATGGAATCTTGCATAAATAGTTCAGCGACTTTTTGAACAAGCATAGCGTAAGGTCTTACAATCTCCGGCTCTCCCGTAATCCCAATAACCCCTAATGGCTTTTCATCCAATATTAGAGGGAGCACAACACCTTTACGTACACCTTCTAATTGTGCAGCAAGTGCTTCTGTCATCTCCATATTTTTCTTACTTTTCATGGCAATAAATGCACCTTCATGGAAATTATTGATGCGCGCGTTATCCGTACTTGCAACAATAATTCCTTCTTGATTTGTCAAAATGACATCTTCATTAATTAAATCACGAATCTCCTGAACTATCGATGAATAAAATTGACCCGAATGAAATATTCTATTCATAATTCCCTTCCCTTGCCAAAGTTTATTGGTACGTAATTTTTATCCGTTTAAGAGGTGACATTTTTCAGCTTTATTATGTTTGCTTGCGAAGTGATTAGAAATATAGGAACCAAAAGATAAATTAATAATCGAATTTAAAATTGGCGGTATAGCCCCAAGACTTCCAATAAATTCAAATGCTAGAATTGCTGCTAATGCGGAATTACATAGACCAACCTGGAATAAAATTGCACGAGAATCAGCTTCACTCATACCAATTTTTTTAGCAATATAATATGCCACCATCATTGGGAATACTACCTGAACAAGTGTAACTGCTATTAATAAAAGGAGTGAATCAACTCGAGAAGTAATAGCTTCTTTCCCACTGCCCACAATAATATGAATAATTAATATAAGAGAGATAGACGATCCAAATCGAGTTAAATCCTTTGAATAGTTAACTATTTTAGGTTGAAAAAATTGAATAAGAATCCCAGCTGAAAGAGGTAATATTACAATAAATATAAATGATTTCAGTAGATCTAAAAATGCAATACTCACAGTCCCTGGAAGATTCATCATTGCTAACATTGTAACGAATGGACTAATTAATGTATCAAGAAAATTCGCCGCGATGACTAATATGATATTACCACCTGCTAAAAATGTATAAAGTGTTGCAGCAGTTGCACTAGGAACAGTTCCTGATAAAATAATTCCCGCACTAAACTCTGGTTCATGAAAGAAAAAAGTATAAGCTAGAATCATAGATACCCCGACAGTTAATGTCCATTTTAAAAAAGTGACAACGAAAATTTCTCTTTTCTTGCTCATAATTTCTTTAACCGAAGAAGTCTTCATCGATAAACCTGTAAAGAAAATTACTATACCTAAAAGCATACTTGGAATCCATGCTTCTGTTTCCCAATGAACAGGGGAAAAATAAGTGAAAATTGCAGATAATAAAATAAGAAATGGAAGTCTTTTCGTTATAAAATCAATAATTTTGTCCATATTTAAACCGCCGGCCTTTCACTTTGCTCTTATCAATATACAAGTCATTTTTACTTAGTAAATACATAATACGTTAATTTACCCAAAAGCTAATTCACATTCAAATACCTTTTCACTTCTTTGGGCTTAACATCCTTTGGAAGCAGAGCCGACCGTGAAAAACCCACGGAAGATGAATTGTGAATAGATACCATCCCTGATAAGAAATTTGCTTAAAAACAGATTCCAATTTCCCTCACCTAAACGGGTAGTAAGACTCTCCCCCCAAGCATCTGGGGACAAAGAAAGTAGATAGGAGATCACTGCCCATATAGGTCCTATAAGTGTGAATAACCATCAGCGGGGGATGAAAGAACCCCCCATTGATAGAAGTCTTCTTTATTATTCTTTTAAAATTATATAAACCAAATCGCCACGAATCTTATTTCAACAAGATTCGCAGCGAATTGTAAGTTTGTCTTTAAAGAGCTAAATCGAATACAAATGCCTCGTCCTTTATATGTTGAAGTTTAACTTGATCTCCAATTTCAACAGGTTCCGTCATCAACCCTGTCACTTTCAGATTATCGGCCATTCTAATTAAGACAACATGATACGGTGCCAAACCGGCAAATTCGGGAGGCGCTGTATGAATCGTTGTGTGACTGTATACCGTTCCATAATTGGAAACAGTAACAGAGTGAAACTCCTGGGAACGACATGTGGGACAGTAATATTCTTCTTTTATCGATTTAAA
Source organism: Oceanobacillus sp. AG (assembly GCF_009746545.1). Taxonomy (NCBI): domain Bacteria; kingdom Bacillati; phylum Bacillota; class Bacilli; order Caryophanales; family Bacillaceae; genus Oceanobacillus; species Oceanobacillus sp. AG. Next base: position 10,130 of record NZ_WOWT01000043.1, on the reverse strand, counting down.
ATCACAATTTGAACATTGATATACCTGCATATTTTCTCACACCTTTTCTAATATATGAACGGTAGAATATGATCCCGTCCCCCCTAAATTTTGTGCTAAGCCAATTCTTGCACCCTCCACCTGGTTAGGAGCATTTCCCCGTAACTGCAAAACAATTTGGTGTAACTGTGAGATACCAGTAGCACCAATTGGGTGACCTTTCGATAGCAATCCACCACTTGTATTAATTGGAATCTCTCCATTTGGCTTTGTTTTTCCTTCTTCTATAGCTTTATATCCTTCACGTTTATTGAAAAAACCAAGTTCCTCCGAAGAGATAATTTCTGTTATCGAGAAACAATCATGTATTTCAACAACATCAATATCTCTTGGACCTAGCCCAGCTTTTTCATATGCAATTCTACCAGACTCTCTTACCGCTGGAAGAGATAATAGGTCTTCCGCGCCTTGCATTTGTGTTGGTCCAGAAGCTTGTGCACTAGCTAATAACTTAATATTCGATTTTTCTTTAGAAATAACAATTGCAGACGCCCCATCTGTCGTTGGCGAGCAATCAAATAAACCAAGCGGTTCAGTAATCAGACGTGCATTTATAATTTCATCAATTGATGTTGGCTTTTTAAATTGAGCAAGTGGATGGTTGATTGCATTCTCGCGGTTCTTTAAAGCAACCATTGCTAAATGTTCCTTTGTAGCATCTGTTTCATAAAAATAGCGATTCGCCAATACTCCGAAGAAGCCTGGAAAAGTTAGTCCAGCATGTTTTTCATTGGAATCATTATCCATTGCGGCATTAATGGCTTGCGTTACGTCTAATGTAGACACATGTTTCATCTTTTCTACACCGACGACAAGCACAGTTTCATATTCACCACTCATGATACCTAGAACAGCTTGACGAAATGCAATTCCACCAGATGCGCAAGCGCCCTCTACTTTTGCCGTGGGAATATATCCAAGCCCCAGATCGTTTGCCACGATAGCCCCAAGTATTTCTTGATTATTTATTGATCCACCCATAAAATTTCCAACAAATACAGCATCTACTTCTGGGTTGCCAGCATCGTTCAGGGCCTCAAAAGAAGCTTTCAACATTAAATCCTTCAACGTACGGTCTTCTAATTTTCCAAACGGTGTCATACCAATTCCATGTACGTATATACTCATTCGCTAGCCACCCCATTCATAGCTAAATGCTGTGTCTTCAGTTCACGCTTTAAAATTTTGCCGTAAGAACTTTTAGGCAAACCGTCAACAATATGCACTTCTTTTGGTTTTTTAAAACTTGCCAAATGATCTTTGCATAAATTCAACAAATCTTCTTCCGTTACCTCTCTTGTTCCATTTGGCACGATGTAAGCGATAACATTTTCGCCCCATTTATCATCTGGAACACCGATCACACACGCTTCTTTTACACCTGTGTGTTTGTTAAGTACTTCCTCTACTTCACGCGGATAAATATTGACACCGCCTGAGATAATGACATCTTTAATTCTGTCAACAATGTGTAAATAACCTTCTTTATTCACCCAACCTAAATCCCCAGTTTGTAACCAATTGTCGATTAATGTTTCATTTGTAGCCTTTTCATTATTCCAATAGCCCTGCATCACGAGTGAACCTTTACATGTTATTTGTCCCACTTCACCTGTTGGTACTTCGTTTCCTTCACTATTGATAATTTTCATGTCCACAAATGGACCAGTTCTACCCGCTGATTCTAATCTATTGCCAAGCTCATCTCTTGGCATAACGGTGATACACATTGGTGCCTCCACTTGCCCATAGGTTTCAACAAATTTTGTTCCAAGTTTATCTAAAGCAAGCTGGAGTTTACTAGCTGCAATCGGCGAGCCTGCCATATTAATAGATTTTACAGATGCTAGCTTTTCTGGGTCAAATTGTGGATGTTGAATCATTAGATTAACCATTGTTGGTACTAAGAAAATAATGGAGACTTTGTCTTTTTCCACATCATCCAAAAATTCTTCAGGACTAAATTTATTATAAATAACTTGTGTTGTACCGTGTAGCCATGCCATATGTGATAGGAAGTTACTTCCGTGTGTTAAAGGGGCTACATGACCAATTACATCCCGATTATTTGTTTCACAAACTAAACTTAAGGACAGCGCTCCAGCCAAGATATTTTTATGACTGAGCATCACACCTTTAGGATTTCCTGTAGTTCCAGATGTGTACATAATTGCAAATAAATCATCTTCATTCACTTCTTCTTCAAACTCTTCTCCGTAATACTCAGTAATAATTGAGTCATAGTCTTTTCCAATATAGACTGTTGGAACAGCAACACCAATAGGATCGATTAGATTCCTCTCACCAATAATTAATGACAAATCAGCATCGTCGATCATAAATTTATGCTCATTAGGATGTAATTTGTAGTTAAGCGGCACCTTTATAAATCCACCAAATGCAGCAGCTAGATCTAATTCAATTGACTCTAGCATATTTGACATAAGAATACCGAATCTATCACCTTTTTTAAGACCTTGAGCTTTTAAATAAGAACTAATGGCCATCGCTCTTTTAAACAAAGTTTCATAATCAATCATTTCACCTTCAAACTTAACAGCTATTTTTTTTGGGTATGCGCGTATTACTTTTTTAGCTTGCGATCCTAATGTTTCCATGAAAGTCAATTAGCCCCCTTCTGTAAATTGAAATACTGGCAGTTTCCAATAAGCATCTGGTCCACGCTTCAATTGAACATTCTTAATTGGTTGAATAACATATTCAATTGTTACTGCTGTAGGATTTTCTCCTTCTAAAAAGTGACCGCCGGAAATGTTCCCCGTGTCATCCACATATATACCATGATAATGAATATCAAGTTCACCCTTTGCATCTAAGCCAATAAAACCAGTACCTGATAAAAGTTCTGCTGGTCTGTTTACAAATATTGGCGGTGAATATTGTAATCCACCGTCTTCTTTTGATTCAATCTGCACAAAACCAATCCTAGATATTGAGCCTAAGCACTGAAAGGAAGCAGCTTCAATACCGTGTTGTTTGCAAACTTGCTTTAAACCATCTAACAAATCAACATCTTTCGTTAATCTTCCCATAATACAGGACGCGTTCTCACCTTTTACACTTTGAATTTGTCCTTCTGGATATGTATTAACCAATGTCCACTCCTCCATCCACCCGTAAAGTCTGGGCTGTTGTATAGCTAGCCTTTGGAGATGCAAAATAACAAACAGCTTCAGCAATATCTTCCGGTGTTCCCATTCGTTTAATGACTTGCGCATCAAAATTATATTCCAATCCTTTAGTGATCCCTGTTTCCGTTCCGCCAGGGGCAACAGAATTACTTGTAATATTAAATTCTCCTAATTCTTTTGCTACCCATTTTGTTAACGAGATCAATGCACCTTTAGAAGCTGCATATGCTACACCTGAACGGCCTTTTTTCGAACTGCCATAACCAGATAGAACACCACCATTAATTCCCGACACAGAACTAATGTTAATAATTCTCCCATACCTTTGCTCTAACATATGCGGATAAACAACTGCTTGCGTAAATAAGAATGCTGCTTTTACATTTGTATCCATATCACGATGCCATAGTTCTTCCGTCATCTCTTCTAAATCCACTCTTGCAGCAGTACCAGCGTTATTCACTAAAATGTGAACTTTTCCAAATTCTCTTACAGTCTCATCGACTACCTCTTTCACAAAGAATTTATCTCTAATATCACCAAGCTTTTCTATTATTTTTACATTTTTATTAACAGCACGTATTTTTTCCATTACTTCTTCGCATGATTGTAAATCAACTAGAGCAATATGTACTCCTTTTTCTGCCAATTTAATGGCCGAAGCACCACCTATCCCTCCGGCGCCTCCAGTTATAATCGCAACCTGATCTTTAAATTCCATTTTTACATCTCCTTTTGTTAGAAAACTTGGTTGAATTCTACAATAAAGTGAAACTTCATTCAGTGGGTGTATTCTTACTTCCCCCACTAAATGTTAGTTGAACAGAATCAGGGATTTACGGTCTGTATATCCCCCACCTTCACATGTTGGGCTTCCCTCATGTTTAGGGCTGGGGGGTATTATAGACCGTTAATGCGTGATAAAAAAGAATAAACACTTTGTTTCATGGAAATATTTAATGAACATTTAGCAAATCTGGCAAGAATGTTGAAATTGCAGGAATATAAGTAATCAACATCAAAATAATAACTGCGGCTACTACAAAGGGAGCCACTCCCTTTGATATCTGAACAAGGGACAAATTGGATATTCCACTTGCCACAAATAAATTCAGCCCGACAGGGGGGGTAAATAACCCAATCGCTAAGTTTACTGTCATAAATACACCGAACACGGTCGGATCAACTTCTAAGAATAAAATAACCGGTAATAAGATTGGTACAAAAATATAGAATGCTGAAATTGCATCAATAAACATACCAGCAATTAAAAGAATGATGTTAATAATTAATAGAATAATAATTGGATTTTCAGTCAAGCCAATCAACAGATTGGAGACATCTCTTGCGATTTGCTCTGTCGTAATGATATAAGCAAATAATGAAGCTGTACTTACAATCAGCATAACAACTGCAGTCTGTAGAGAGGCATCGACAAAAATCTGATAAAGCTTTTTCCAATTTAACTCGCGATAAATAAACACACCAACAAAAAGTCCATAAAATACGGCTACTACAGCAGCTTCTGTTGGTGTAAAGTATCCACTATAGATACCACCCAATATAATAATTGGAACAAGTAGTCCCCATAACGCATCTAAAAGTGCTTTAGCCATTTCTTTGATTGATGCTCTTTCCTTTGTTATTGCTATTTCACCATCAGCAAGTTCACTTGGATTGTTCACTTTTTTCTTAGACTCCCGTACATCCTGTCTCCAACGAACATATAGCATTGCAATTACTAAAGCAATTGCAATTAATAAACCAGGAACAATGCCAGCAATAAATAACCTACCAATGGAAATCGGGATTTGATCCCCTGCCACAACTGCAAAAACAATAAAAGCAATACTTGGTGGTAAAATAATCCCCATGGAACCAGCACTTGCAACTAAAGCAGCGCCTGATTCTTTTTTAAATCCACTTTTTGCTAAGGCTGGTATCAAAATTCCACCAATTGCAGCAACAGTAGCGGGACCTGACCCAGAAATAGCTGCAAAGAAAACAGCAACAAGTACTGTAATTAAAACTATTCCACTTTTATAATGACCAACTAATGTTTGCGCTAAATTCATCAACCTTCGAGATATGCCGGCATGCTCCATGATAACACCAGCTAAAATAAAGAAAGGAATAGCGAGCAATGTAAATTTAGCGATACTTGTGTACATAATATTTGCTACTAGATCCAAGCCATTCGTACCCACGGTAATTAATAAAACAGTCAAAGAAGATACTCCAAGAGATATTCCAATTGGCACTCTTAAAAATATCAGTAAGCCAAATATTCCAAATAATAACAATGCGGTCATTTAGATACACCCACTTCTCTGCCTAATTCTTTCAATTCTTTAAAGAGCGCTTCAATTGATCGGATTGTACATAATAGAGAACCGATTGGTAATCCCAATGAAAATATCCATTTAGGCCAGCCGAGCGCTGGTGTCAATGACCCCATACTAATTTGACTTTGCACCATCTCAAATCCAAAATAAGTAATACTACCAAAAACTGCAATTGTTAGTAAGCCAATGATGACAACTAAAATACGTTGTAGTTTCGGTGGTGATAAATCAAATAATAGAGAAAATCCCAGGTGTGCGTTTTTACGTACACCTATAGATGCTCCTACAAACGTTAGTAAAACAAATAAATTAATGGTTACTTCTTCCGTGTATGCCATAGAAAGATTAAGTAAATTACGACTGACAACATTGCTAAACGCAATAAGCGACATCGTCACTAATGCGAATACAGCAATAATCTCCTCAATGCGATTTAGCCATTGCATCAAGTAATTCCCCCCTCTATATTAAGGCCTGAAAGCTTCTAATAAGTCAGCTCCCCAAACATCTTCATACTTGTCATATATATCTTGAACAGCTTCTGTAAATGCATCTAATTCTTCATCCGTTGGATAATACAGCTGTATACCACGTTCTTCAAGTTCTTCAATTTGCTCTGCTTCTAACTCACGGGCTAGTTCCACCTGATACGCTGCAGCTTCTTCACCTAAACGAGAAAATAGTTCTTGATCTTCCTGACTCATAGAGTCATATAATTCTTTATTAATTCCCAATACCAATGGATCATATGAATAGTTCCACATTGTCATATAATCTTGAACCTCATCCAACCTCGAAGAATGAATAACGTCAATAGGGTTCTCTTGCCCATCAATTGTATGTTGTTGTAAAGCCGTAAATACTTCAGCAAATGTCATTGTTGATGGATCAGATCCAAACGCTCTAAATAAATCAATATACATTGTCATACCTGGAATGCGTATTTTTAGACCCTTTAGATCTTCAGGTGATGCTATCTCATGCACACTGTTTGTTAGTTGGCGAAATCCATTCTCGCCATAACCTAATGGCTCAACGCCAATTTCCCGTAAGATATCTACGAGCGCATCTCCACCATCTCCATTAAACACTTTGTCTACTTCCTCATGATTTCTAAATAGGAATGGTGCACTTGCTACTCCCAACCTTTCATCCAAGACTGAATAAATAATTGTTGAGTTAAACGTTAAATCTATTGAACCATTGGAAAGCATTTCAACGGTTTGTCCTGAATCCCCACCAGATAACTGTTCATTTGGGAAAACATCAATAGAAATACGCCCATCAGTTTCCTCACTAATATCTTCTGCAAGTTTTTCCGCTGCCTTATACCATGTTGAAGAATCATTTACTGTCACAGACATTTGTAAATTATACTTTTCTCCACCGTCGGCTGCCGGATCTGCACTTGCGTCATCACTTGATCCACATGCACTAACTACTAGCATCATCAAAAACAATACAGCTAAACCTAAAATCTTTTTCATCTTTTAAGTTCCTCCCCTAAAATTAATTCATAATATATTTATCGATAAAGTCAACGATATGAAGTGCTTCTATTTCATCAGTAAGTCTTTCTCTTTCAATCCCTAACTTCATCTGTAATAAACATCCCGGATTTGTTGTGATAATAACATGAGGGTTTGCTTTCTTAACGTTTTTCATACGATCATCCAGTATCCGCATAGCCATTTCAGAATGAATCAAATTGTAAATTCCTGCTGAACCACAACAATGAACTGCCCCTTCTAACTCTCTAAACTCCACATTTTCTATCGATTTTAAAATCTCCCTTGGTTCATCAATTACATGATTTACGTTTCGTAGATGACAAGAATCCTGGTAAGTTACTATAAGTTCTTCACCTTTTGTATAAGCCAGCGGGAGATTCATGATCCCCTTTTTATATAGAAGAGAAGTAATATCAATTACTTTCTCTGAAAATTGCTTTGCTTTCCATAAATATTCTGGTTCATCTTGTAAAAGGTTTTCATACTCTGAAAGGAATGCTCCACAACCACCCGCATTATTTACTATATAATCAACATCTTGTAGTAAGAAGCTATCGAGATTTTTCCTGGCGTTGGCTTTTGCTTTTTCCAGCTCTCCACTGTGACCATGCAATGCTCCACAACACACTTGATTATCTGGAATCCACACATCACAGCCAACCTTTTGCAATAACTTAATCGTCGCATTGTTGGTTCCTGAAAAAATCGTATCCATCATACAGCCTGCAAAGAATGCTACTTTTGTCGTTTGCTGTTCAGCTTCAAATGTCTTGCCTCTCAGAAAACTATTCTTTTCAATTTCAGGTAAGATTTTTTCCATACCCGGCATGATACCAGGGAAAAATGAAGTAATTCCTAATTTTCTGGCGACCGTTTGCAGGCCTGACTTTTGGTAAATTCTCACTAATCCAGCAGCTCTATTCATTTTATCTTGATCTTGAAAAAGATGATCAAAAGCTACTTTACGCATTGTCTTTTCTTTTATCGATGGTTTCTTTTCTTCACGGATAACATTCCAAGCATTTTCTATGAGACTACCGTATTCCACTCCTGCTGGACAAGCAGGTTCACAAGCTCTGCAACCAAGGCATAAATCCAGCGACTCTTCCACAGAATCATCAAAAGGAATATCTCCGTCTCTTACAGCTTTCATTAATGCTAGTCTTCCTCGAGGCGATTGTGACTCATCATAGTTGGAATGAATGTATGTTGGGCATGCTGGTAAACAAAAACCACAACGCATACAATCTAAAAGTTTTGACTCATCTAAGTTCTCTTCGAATCCTTTTTGAATTCTATCAGCAAGTAGTGTACTAGACACTTCGCATCACCAAACGTTCTTTTGTAGCTTTGGCAAATACTTTTCCGGGATTCATAATATTATCAGGATCGATCCCTTTTTTAATTGCTTTCATTACTTCTACACCTGCCTCACCGATTTTCCACTCAAGATACGGTGCCTTCATTTCACCAACACCGTGCTCTCCAGTAATTGTCCCACCTAACGCTATGGATGCGGCAAATATTTCAGCTAGTGCCAACTCCACACGTTCCATTTCCCCTTCATCTCTTAAATCTGTTAAACAAGTTGGATGTAAATTCCCGTCTCCAGCATGGCCAAATGTACGAATAGTTACATTATATTTAGAAGAAATACGAATAATTTCTCGTACCATGGGTGCTATTTTTGACCTTGGCACCGTTGCATCTTCTAAAATCGTTGTTGGACTCAATCTTGCTAAGGCAGATAATGCATCCCGCCTAGCTGTACCTATTTCCGCTGCTTCCTCTTCCGTTTCGGCTTTTTGTACACCAATCGCTCGGTGATCTAAGCAAATCTCGAAAATCTTTTCCATATCCTTAGCTACAGCTAGCTCGTCCCCATCTTGTTCGATAAGTAGCAATGCCTCACAGTTAGTTGGTAAGCCAACCTTGCTATATTCCTCTACCACTTGAATTGTCCCTTGATCCATAAATTCTAAAGTCATTGGAATGATTCGTGCTGCGATAATTGCTGATACGGCTTCTGCTGCGTCTTCAAGTGATTTAAACGTTGCAAGTATTGTCTCTTTATATGTAGGTTTTGGAACCAATTTCAATGTGGCTTCTGTGATAATTCCCAATGTACCTTCAGAGCCAACAAGTAAGCTTGTTAAATCATAACCCGCGACATCTTTAGCTAACTTCCCTCCGGTACGAATAACTTTTCCATTAGGTAAAACTGATTCTAGACCCATAACATAATCTTTTGTAACACCGTATTTCAACCCCCGGAGACCGCCGGAGTTTTCGCTTATATTGCCTCCCACTGTAGATATTCTTAAAGAACTTGGGTCTGGTGGATAAAATAAGTCTCTTTCTTCTACATAATCAATTAGTGTCTTGGTAATTACACCTGGTTGAACCGTAACTGTTAAGTTTTCCTGATCTAATTCTAGTATTTGGTTCATATTTTTAAATAAAATGATGATTCCACCCTGTGTTGGAGTCGTTCCAGCCGAGAGATTTGTACCCGAACCTCTCGGAATAATCGGAATTTTATTTCTAGAACATATTTTCACGATTGAAGCAAGCTCCTCTGTGTTTCTTGGCGAGAGAATTAAATCCGGTAAAGATTGATAGTTTGCAGTTGCGTCATAGGAGTACGCTAACCTTGAAGCCGTAGAACTTTGTACATTCTCTGAACCACAAATTTCTTTTAATAAGTGAATTAATTCTTCTGTGACTATTTCCATCTCTCCTCCCTCATCAGCAAACGCTTTCATTCATTATATTAGGGTAAAGAGTAAATTTCCATGTGCTACATAACAAAGTATATTACTTAATTATAGATTAAATTGTGATAAAGGACAAATACTTGGGAATAATCCCATAATTATTAATATTATAATCTTATTATTATATCCTTCTGCAATTTATAGAATATACTTTTTTATTAATGTTCACTGATCGATTCATGTAAACTAGCACATTATTCCAGGTCATCTATTTCAAACTAATTCAGCTGTTTATCTGGGGTAATGTGCTATTATTTTCACTTTATTTCATATGTGAAAAAGAATATGCACGCTATTTCTCTACTA
>NZ_WOWT01000042.1:0-23365 GCF_009746545.1 Oceanobacillus sp. AG | reverse complement strand
TATCGTAGAAATAATCGCTTCGTACTTTTGGGTAGGTTCCATGTTGTATAATTCTTGGATGCCAAATAGGCTTGGTTGTCGTATAATGGTCATAAGAAGCACTCCTTCAGTCTTTTTATGGTTTTGTGGATATTACCATTATACAAGATTTGGGGAGGTGCTTCTTTTTTCATCTCTCAAAACCGATGGGAGACAAGCGGTAAGAATTATGAAATTCATTCACATATTTTCTTATCTTCCTAATTGTCATTCTCCTCTCTAAATAAGAATTTAATGTTTTATTCACTACACCCTAACATATAACCAAACCTAACCATATTTCCCAATTTTTACGACATTCTACAAAAAAGATTAATTAGAACTATTTATTCTTTCTGAATATAGTTCCTATGAATGAGCCAACTATGGCAATAACAATAACAGTTAAGACCTTATTCCACGATAAATAACTTTGATCCACCAGAAAAAAGATAGTAAAATTAAGGCACTTATTCCGCCTAAACTAAATGTTATCGCATAAAACATTGTCCTTTTAAGAGTTTATTTTTCATAAACAACCTCCTGAAAAATTAATAAAGCGCATCGTTTTTATGAGATATATGGATTTGAAAAATGTGCATTTTGTTACCAGCTAAAACTCAATTAACTAGACTGCGCTTCTTGAATTCTCCTATAGTGGCACAAATAACGGAATGACAATCATCATAATTAGAAATAAAATCAACTGTAATGGGACACCAATTTTGATAAAGTCAAAGAACTTATAGCCTCCTGCCGTCATCACCATGGCATTTGTCGGTGAGGAAACCGGTGTTGAAAATGCCATATTGGCTGCAACCGCAATCGCAACCATGAATGTATATGGATTTGCATCAATTGCTAACGCTGCGTTCATGGCAATTGGTGCAAATAGCACGGCTGTAGCTGTATTACTGATGAACAAACCAAAGGTCATTGTCAAAAAATATAGTCCGGCAAGTATTCCGAGCGCACCAAATCTACCAAGCGAATCAATAATTGCTTCCGATAGGAGAACCATGCCGCCTGTCTTCTCTAAGGCAGTAGCCATTGGAATCATTGCTGCAATCAAAATGATGCTCTCCCAATTCATTTCACTATAAGCATCATCCATATTCCGCAGGCACCCTGTAAGCACCATAAGCACGGCACCGATTAACACGGAAATGACAGGTGCAAAGACTTCAAATACCATTAACAGAACCATGAAAAACATAATCAAGCCGGCAATTGGAGCTTTGCCAGTAGCCGATGCTTTTCCTGCATACTCCCTCGGCTGACCGATAACAACGACATCTTTTGTTTCCTTTGCTAAGAGTTCAATATCATCCCATGCCCCTTGAACGAGCAAAGCATCTCCAAATTTCAAGCGCTGGGAAGACATCTTCTGCAGAACATAATCCCCTTTGCGATTAATGCCTACTACATTTAAATTGTACTTTTCTCTAAAGTCGATTTTTTTAATCGTTTTATTAATAAACGAGGAATGCGGTGTCAATAGTACCTCAACTAAGCCAAGCTCCTTAGAAAGCAAATCAACTGCCTCATTCCCGTTTTTCTGAAGCTCCAATGAATAATCTTCACATAGCTTTTCGACCATCGTGCTTGAACCTTTCAGTAAAAGCGTATCATTTTCCATAATTGTAACTGTTGGTCCCGCCATCTGCTGGTAGGAACTCGGGAAAATTCGATAATCTTCATTCGATCTTCTGGCAATTTTAAGAATAAAAATTTGATAAACTGCTGGAAGTTTCAATTGTGCCAGGGCTTTCCCGATCATGCTAGACCCAGCAGATACCTTTACACTGTACAGACTCTCTTCTAAATTATAATCATCCGTCAATTGGCTAGGAGAAAGCTGGTGTGCTTTATCACTCGTTCCTTTACTTTTTATATCTGGCAGAAGGCGATTTCTTGTAAAATATAAATAGAGAATACCGACAATGAGTGCCGTGATGCCAATCGGTGTAATTTGGAAAAAGTTTAAGGCCTGGTAACCTGCTTCACTTAAAGTCTCGCTTACTATGATATTCGCTGGGGAAGCGATCAACGTCAGAAGTCCAGTTAGACTCCCGACATAAGATAAAGGAATCAAATACTTTGATGGACTGCTTTTTATACTAATAGCGATACTAATCACAACCGGCAGCATAAGCGCAACGGTTCCGGTATTACTCATAAAGGCCCCGACAAAACTGACAATAATCATCAACAGAAAAAAGAGCTTCGTTTCACTTTCTCCCGCAAAACGGAGCAATAGATTACCTGCCTGCTGGGCAAGACCTGTCCGTAATAATCCTGCACCAACTACAAATAAACCAGCAATCATAATGACTACCGTATTTGCAAAGCCTGCTAAAGCTTCCGCAGGTTCGAGAATTCCCGTAATGACTAATGCCATCAGTGCTAATATCGCCACAAGGTCTGCCCGTAAGCGGCTCCCCATAAAAAGTATTATAGTCACAAACAAAATGATAAAGGTAAGCGTCATTTCCATTGGCTTGATCCCCTTTTCGAACATTTCCACTGTATCTTCTATTTTGGCTGATTTGTGAAAAGAAAACAACTGGGGGTTTAATCTCCCTTTAGCATATTCATCTTACTTTAATGGGAAAACAACTGGGGGTTATTTTCCCATCAGCATGTTCTTCTTACTTTAATGGGAAAACAACCGGGGTTTATTCTCCCATCAGTATATTCATCTTACTTTAACGGGAAAACAACTGAGGTTTATTTTCCCTTAAAGGCTAGGGGCGCTTAATTAGGATGATTTGCTTAATATTTTCAGGGTGCGAAAGTTGAGTTAATAAGGAGTACCCGGAAATGGGGGGCTTCGATAACTTGAAAAAGCAATCACTTCCGGGCATGAGGGCATATTACAAGTTGCTTTGCAGAACAAAGGCGCAGCGCGGACGTGGCTAGCCCTCGATACCTGTGTTATCACAGCATTTTTATTTAATAGTTTCTTATACAAGATGCAAAACTTGAGAACCATACTTAACCAAGCATTACTTACATACTTCGCACAAGCAAAGTCGCCATCACTTCTTGAATAATCGACTTATATTCACCATTAGGAAGCTTTTTTAACTGTTTAATCGCTTTATCTGTATATTTTTCAGCGAGTTGCTCTGCTTTTTCCAAGCCGTGATAGTGATCAACTAAGTTCATTACTTCCTCGAGATCATGATCAGTCATGGCCTCACCTTTTGCTAGAAGGTCATGAAATACGGAAGGCTTATTCTGAAGAACATAAATGAGTGGTAAATTATATATGCCTTGGCGAATGTCTGACATTACTGGTTTACCGAGTGCTGAAAAATCAGACCGATAATCAAGAATATCGTCCTTAATTTGAAACGCCATACCAATATTATGGCCTATATTCCTGGAAATCATGGCCACTCTGCGCGAAGACTGACTCAATACCGCTCCCGAGTAGCAACTGATTGCAAATAGTTGAGCTGTTTTCCCGGCAATTCTAGTTAAATAGTCTTTAACCGATACGTTAAATTGATAACGGGAATTTAATTGTTCGAGCTCTCCACTTAAAATTTTTTCCATTCCACGAGCGTTGAATTCTAGATCGGCAAGGGATGTTGCATGATTAGCTAAAATTGTAAAACAAACACTGAACAAATAATCACCAGCATAAATGGCAATTTTATTTCCTTCATCGGCATGTATAGTCTGAACACCCCGACGATGACTGGCTTCATCAATGACATCATCATGAATAAGTGTTGCAAGATGTAAACATTCGATTGCTGCTGAAACTGCGATGGCATCCTCTTTTTTATAGGATGGACCAATATTCGAGCATAATAATGTGAAGGCGGGACGGAGCAACTTTCCGCCTGAATAAACCATTTCTTTGATTCTCTCTTCTACAGCTTTATTACGAACATGAATCCGTGAATCTATTAAAGAAAGCACATCGGCTAAATCTTGTTTCAACTCTGGATAACTATCCCACATCGCATGTACTTTCATTATTTATACCTCCTCTTGACTCTGATAGAGAATAGATGATTGCTGTAAAACTTTATCCTTTATCGTTTTTTCTTTTTTCGTCGTCTCCACTTTTTGCAAATACATATAATAATCAAGCTTTTCTACATGCTGTAATAAATAATTCGCGATGATTCCGATTGCGATTCCCGCTAAAATTCCAATGAAAGACAACACCGGTAAATATAGCAGCACCGTCCATGTTTGGGCGATGAAACTTGCTACAACCAATTGGCCAACGTTATGTAAAATTGCTCCTGCTGCACTCACGCCGATTAAGCTAACACGCATCGGTCCAAGTTTTTTTACAAGCCACATCCCGATAAAGCTGATGATGGCTCCAGCTAAGCTATACATAAACGTAGAAATGGTGCCACCAAGTAAAGTTGTTAATACAACACGGATACCGACTACTTTTGCAGCATCTTTTACAGGAAGGGTATAAAGCGCCATAATTGTAATAATATTGGCAAGTCCGAGTTTTGCCCCTGGTGCAAAAGCAAAAGGAAAAGGGATTGCCCGCTCCACAATTCCGATAATGACGGCTTGTGCAGCTAATAATGAAATATAGACGAGACGCTCATTTCGTGTCATTCCCTTCCCCCCTTTACTTTTAAAATATTTCCTCACGAACTGATAATGATATCGCTCACCGGTTCGTCACTCATCGTTTGAATTTCAATAATCATCCGATGAGGTAGACAAACAATTGTTTCACCTGGTTTGCTGATGAAACCTTGATGGACATCAATCTGATCTGGGCAATTCGCTGATTTAACCCTTATTTCTTCATCAATGACTTCAACTATATTGTAATTCGAGTCAGAAGAGAGAATATCAAAGACTTCAACACCTTCATTGCCTGTAAGCGTGACTCGTTGCACTTCTTCATTATCTACAGAAATAACCGCCACGCTTACAGATTCCCCATCGGCATATTTTGTCTGTATGAAAGTAAAAATAACGAAGGGAAGAAAAGATAAGATAACAAGTGCAATCACGATAATAATATCCCAACGTTTAACCGTCCGGTATAGCTCTTTCAATTCCATCTCTCCCCTTTTACAGGCATGATTAAAATTTACTTTACAGTTTTATTCTTGATGATCCCTATAGATGCCCCGTTCTTTTCCGTACCACCAGTTACCGACTTTCTCTTGTAAAAACGGCACAACCCAGTAGTCCAGACCAAACGTTCTGCCAGAACCATTCATTAGAGCAATCGATGCAGGAAGGGCCCAAACCTTATCCCAACCGAGCATGGCAGTTAGAGTGAACATGACTAAGAAACCGGAACTTGCTAAGTTTGCAAGCCATGTAAATAGACCAAATAGAATCGCCAATCCCATTGCTAGTTCAATAAACACCATCATTTTTTGCATAAAGATAGCCATCTCTGGCGTTGGCAGCATGATTTTCATGATCCATTCGAACCAACTAGGCATACTACTTAAGATTGGTGTTGCCCAGTCCCCGGAAGCAGCTTCACTGGCAGCGGCCGTTGCTTCAGTCGCTCCTGATGTTGCGGTTTGCAGCCATTCAAACGGCATTTTCACGGAGTCGGAAACAATCCATGAATCTTCACCGAGTCCTTTGAACAGCAATGGTACATTTGACCAGCTGGATGTCGCTTTTTCCCAAGTACCTTCACCCCATAATTTTGTAGCGCCCTCTACAATCCAGAATCCCCCAACAAAGATACGTAGCGGTATGCTCCATAACACGTTTCCATACCGATTGACAAGATTCCGGAATACATTTCGTTTGTCTTTTGAGTGGAAAAACTCATCGAATATATAGTGGAACATATAGTATCCACTACCGATGCCAAATAGATATACGAGGTCCACCATGTACTTAATAAAGTTCGCCAACCAACCGCTGACGCGCATCCCCATTAAGTTGGCGACACCATATCTGGTGCCGATGGACACCATAAAACCATGGTACTTTCCTTTATAAGCTTTTTTCTCTCCACCGCTGATTTCACTGATGACTGCATGGGCTGCGGTCTCCGCAGTTAGTTCCGCTGCCTCGACAATTTGTGGTGTCGGTGTGCCTTCTTCTTCCTCATAGTAAGCTAAATCCCCAACGACATAGACATCATCTAGTCCTTCCGCTTCCATATATTCATTTACTTTTAAGCGTCCAGCTCTAGCGCTTTCCATATTGTAATTTTCCGCATCCGAATTCGCCTTTATTCCTGCCGTCCAAATCAATGTATGAGTTGGAATGATTTCGCCTGATTTTAAAACGATCTCTTCAGCTTTCACTTCAACGATAGGGGAATTCACTAATATATTGATCCCTTTTTTCTTCATATAGCGCTCCGCCTTCTCAGCGCTTTTTCGGTCCAACATATTCAAAATCGTAGGAGCCGCTTCGACGAGGTTTAATGTGATCTCTGATTCATCGAGTTTATTATCTTTTGCCAACCGTTTTCTCCATTCCATTAGTTCCCCAATCATTTCAACACCAGTGAAGCCGGAACCACAGACAGTAAAGGTCAATAGAGCGCGGCGTACTTCCAGATCGTGTTCCCTGGAGGCCCGGGCTACCGACTTTTCAATGTGCTGACGTAGTTTGACGGCATCCTCAACGGACCAAAGTGTAAACCCATGCTCACTTACTCCAGGCGTACCGAAGTCGTTCGGCTCTGCACCCATACCTAAGATTAAATAATCGTAATTGAAAGTACTTTGTTTTGTTGTAATCACTTTATTTTTATGATCAACATGTTCAACAACATCAGTTACAAGTTTCACCTTCGTGCGGTTAAACAGCCGTCGCAGGTCAAATTGAACAGCATCTGGCTCAACCCGGTGCGCCGCGACTTCATGCAATGAAGTCATCATGGTGTGATACGAATCTCGATCAATTAACGTTATCGATACAGAGGGATCCTTTTTATATTTCTTTGCAAGTCTCTTAGCTGCATGAACACCAGCATAACCGGCACCGATAATCACAATATTTTTTTCTGCCAATGGAAATCACTCCTTAATTAAGAAAATATGAATTGATATTTAGTACATATAATGTTCATCCATTCACAATATAACGCAATAATTTTTTCTTGTCTATAGCGTTCACACAATAGTCATTTATCATATTTTTTACCATTAGTACGTTGTAAACGTTAATATAATGCAGATTATAGTTAACCATTCTTCCTTACAAAAATAGTTTACATTACAACATTCGCATGCTAATATAAGGGTGAATGTGTGATTATATTCACAATTAAATAAGTAAAGGATGATTCAGATGAAGTGGAAAAATTTTATAGGCGTATCAGTTTTAGGGCTTGCATTAACCTTTTCATTAGCTGCTTGTGGAGAGGAGGATGCACCAAGTAAAGATAATGAGACAGATCAGGACGCAGCTACTGAGGAAACAGAAGAAACGGCAGCTAAAGAAGTCGTAGCAGGAGCACCTCTACAAGACGGGACCTATTCATTATATGAAACTGAAATAGGGGAAACTGGCTGGAAAGTCGTTATGGAAATGACAGTAGAAGATGGAGAAATCACTTCTTCAGATTTTAATTATGAAAATGAAGACGGCGAGTTAAAGACAGAGGATGAGGAATACCAGGAAACCATGTCGGAAGAGTCCGGTACAGGCCCTCAAAATTTCATCCCTGAACTGAATGATGCTCTCGTGGCCAATCAAAATGCTTCAGAAGTTGAAGTAGTTACTGGTGCAACAAGTTCATCTCATACATTCATCAACTATGCTCAACAGTTGATCCAAGCAGCACAGTCTGGTGACACAACACCAATCGAAATCGAAAATACAAATGAGCTTATCGACGGTGAATACAGTCTTTCAGAGAAAAACATTGACCAAACCGGCTGGAAAACGGAGCTTACCATTACAGTTGAGGACGGAAAAATCACTGAATCCGATTTTGTTTATCTCAATGAAGATGGAGAGTTGAAAATCGATGATGATGAGTACCAAGAACAAATGGCGGATATTTCCGGCACAGGCCCTCAAGATTTTATTCCTGAATTGAACGAAGCACTTGTTGAGACACAAGATGCTAATGCAGTAGAAGTTGTTTCTGGTGCGACATCTTCCAGCAAGTCTTTCCAAATGTACGCTGCACAATTAATCAATGCAGCCCAAAAAGGGGACACAACCCCGATCGAAATTGACAATATCGTTTATGCGGAAGAATAAAGAGAACATATAAGTTACTTGATGGGAAATATCAAAGGCGCAAGCGCCCGGATAGCAACGTACAAACTGGAGCACTTCGGAATGAGATAAAGGAAACACAACGAACGATAGTGAGTTGATGTTGACTTATCGATTGGAGGAGTGTGAAGTTTGGGACTGCGCACTGCTCGTCCCACCAAAAGATCTGCTAGTTGCTGGGCGCTGGAGCCGGACGTGGCTGGCCCCGGATACTAAGTTATCACAGCATTTTAATTTATAGTTTCTTATACAATTAGAAAAAACGATTTAGCTTCTAATTTCCCTCCTCAAGTTTAATGGAAAGTGGTGAGGAATCATGAAACACCTTAAATGGTTTTGGATTAGTTTACTCATACTGCTTGTCGGGTGTGGCGTGTCAGCCGAAACAGAAGGCGTGACAGTAGATCCGCATAGTAAGACAGATTTTCTAATGGGGACAGTGGTAACCGTCAAAATTTACGATGAAGACAAAGGGGACGTGCTTGAACCGGTTTTTAACCAAATTGAGCAGTTAGCCGATGAGCTTTCTTCCAACGAGGAAGGTTCTGTTATCGATGAAATTAATCAACATGCCGGGTCAGCACCAATTGAAGTTCCAAAAACGAGCTATGACCTTATAAAGGAAGGGAAACGTTATTCCAAATTAGCAGATGGCTCATTTGATATTACGGTTGGCCCATTGACAAACCTTTGGCGCATCGGCTTTCCGGATGCAAGAAAACCAGATCAATCTGAAATTGATCAAGTATTACCGCTAATCAACTATCAATCTGTTCAACTTGATGAACAGGGGAGAACAGTATTTCTCATGCAGGATCAGATGCGGCTAGACTTAGGATCCATTGCGAAAGGGTTTATAACGGATCAAGTTGCGACAACATTAAAAGAACATGATGTATCTTCAGCGGTTATTGATCTTGGTGGAAACATTTATGTTTTAGGAGATAGTCCCCAATCGGGAGATACATGGACGATTGGCATTCAGGATCCTTTTCAAGCACGAGGTGAAACCGTCGGAGTTATCAAACAAAAGGATAAAACGGTTGTGACCTCCGGTATTTATGAACGGAATTTGGAAGTAGATGGACAAACCTATCATCACTTATTGAATCCAAAAACCGGCTATCCATACGATAATGATATTGCAGGTGTATCCGTCATAACCGATTCTTCTACAGATGGTGATGCTTTATCAACCATTTTATTCACTAAAGGATTAAAAGACGGGTTATCCTTTGCGGAAAATATGAGTGGTCTCGAAGCGATTTTCATCAGTCGTGATAAAGAAATATATACGACATCCGGTTTGAAAGGTAATTTTGAGCTAACTAATGATCAATTCAAATTAGTTGAATGGAGAGGATAGGCCATGTCAATCCGCACATTTTTAAATTTAGTAGAAATCAAAACAAAAATTGCCAGTTTATTCCCATTCCTGCTTGGACTTTTATTTGTATTATACCGCTATGGAACTTTGGATTATATCAATACAATTTTATTTTTTAGCAGCATGCTCATCTTTGATTTTACAGCAACGGCAATTAATCAATACATGGACTATCAGAAAGCAACTAGCGATAGCTACCGGAAAGAAAGGAATATTATTGGACAAGCAGCTATTCCCGAGCGGCTTGTGATTACGACTATCATCTCCATGCTTGCAATTTCCTCCGCACTTGGGATCTGGCTTGTCTCCCAAACTGATTTACTGGTTTTATTCATCGGAATGCTATGCTTTGCAGTCGGCATCTTTTATACTTTCGGTCCGATCCCTTTATCCCGTATGCCACTCGGTGAAGTATTCTCAGGTGTCACAATGGGCTTCGGAATTCTTTTCCTCACCGTATATGTCAATGCTTTTGACAAGGGGATTGCGAATATTTCTTGGCAAGGAAGTTCCTTTCTTTTAAAGTTTGATATCCTCTTATTACTAGAAATCGGCTTGGTTTCCTTACCATGCGTTCTTACCATTGCTAATTTAATGCTCGCCAATAATATTTGTGATTTAGAGGAAGATATCGCCAATCACCGTTATACGCTTCCTTTCTACATCGGTAAAAAATATGCAATCTGGCTGTTTAACATATTGTACATCGTTACATTTATCGCAATTTCTATAGCAGCATTGCTCGGCATCCTGCCAAAAGCACTTCTGCTTTCACTTCTAATGATTAAACCGGTTTACAGTCATGTTGATGCGTTTAATCAGAAACAAAGCAAAACGGAAACATTCCCACTCGCCGGAAAGAACTTAGTTTTAGTAAATGGGACTATCGCCATCTTAATGTTAATTGTGATTGCTATACCGGCTTAATAAAGTGAAACTTCATTCAATGGGGGATATTACAGACCGTTAATACGTGATAAAGTGAAACTCATTCAGTGGGGTATCCTTACCTCCCCACTGAATGTTAGTTGAACAGAATCAGGTATTTACGGACTGTTTATCCCGACCCTTCACATATTGGGTTTCCCTCATGTTTAGAGGAGGGATATTACAGACCGTTAATACGTGATAAATCGCAAGCTTGCTCAAGGAGGGATGAAATATGGCACCGAGCATCGAAGTAAACAATTTGACCTATCGATATGATCTCCGAACAGAGACGAAGGCCCTTCTCTCTGTATCGTTCACTGTTCATCAAGGTGAATGGTTGGCGATCATCGGCAACAATGGATCTGGAAAATCAACACTTGCCCAATTGCTCACCGGGCTACTCGAACCCCAGCAAGGGTCCATTTTTATCGCCGATATGGAGATGACTGAGAAATCGAAATGGGAAATTAGGAACCGGATTGGGGTTGTTTTTCAAAATCCGGAAAATCAATTTATAGGATCCACTGTACAAGATGATGTTGCTTTTGGATTGGAAAACTTGAATATGGACTATAAAGAAATGAAAAAACGAGTTAATGAAGCGCTGAAAATGGTTGGCTTGTTTGAATATCGGCTGTATGATCCTTCCCATCTCTCCGGGGGACAGAAGCAGCGTGTAGCTATCGCAGGTGCTTTAGCCATGAAACCAGACGTATTAATACTAGATGAAGCCTTTGTTATGCTTGATCCAAGAAGCAGGCGTGAACTTCTGGAGACCATCCATGAGTTAAAAGTGAGCACCGATTTAACGGTCGTTTCCATTACACATGACATGACCGAAGTGGAGGCAGCAGATAGAGTCGTTGTTCTAGATAACGGTCAGGTTACGAATATTGGTAAACCAAGTGAAATTTTTACCCAAGAAAAGGAGTTGACCCCACCTCTTGGTGAAAAACTTAGACGTGCATTAGCGAAACGCGGGGCAAACGTACCGCAATCCTATATGTCACGGGAAGAAATGATGTGTTGGCTATGGAAATAAAAATGGAAGGAGTCTCTGCTGATTACGTAATTGGACCAATTCGCAACCCGCTCGTTCTGCAATCCATTGATTTACAAATAGAGTCCGGTTCGTATTCTGCTATTGTCGGACATACAGGTGCTGGAAAATCAAGCTTACTGAAAACGATCAACGGACTCTTGCTCCCGACTGCAGGAAAAATTGAAGTTGGCCAGGACATCATTAAACAAAAGAATAATAAACAAGCTCTAAAAAACATTCGAAAAAAAGTCGGGATGGTCTTTCAATTTCCAGAGGCGCAATTGTTTGCTGAAACGGTTGAAAAAGACATTTGCTTTGGTCCACTAAACTTCGGTGTACCGCTAAAACAGGCACAACAGATTGCAAAAGAAGTCATGCAACTTGTCGGACTCCCCCTTCATCTCTTGAATAAATCTCCACATTCATTATCCGGTGGACAAAAACGCCGCGTTGCCATTGCAGGAATACTAGCAATGGAACCAGAAATTCTCGTACTAGATGAACCTGGTGCCGGCTTGGACCCAAAAGGAAAAAATGAGATCATGAGGTTAATTAAGTCACTGCACCAGGAGCGTAATTTGACCACTATCCTCGTAACCCATGATATGGATGACGTTGTGCACTATGCAGACAAGATCATTGTGATGGAAAATGGACGCATTGTAAGGAATGGCGATTTGCGATCCGTTTTTTCAGATCGTCTAGCGATTAAAAAGTGGCATCTTGATCTACCTGAAGCGTATCAATTTCAGTTGGAAATTGAAGAAAGAACGGGCATCGAACTACCAGATATTTGCTTTACTGTTGATGAACTTGCTGATGCACTGATGGAGGTGGGTCTCGCGTGAATAAATTAACGTTAGGCAGGTATGTACCCGGGGATTCAATTCTTCACCAACTGGACCCGCGGGCAAAGCTTGTCAGTGGTTTTTACTTTATAATCGTCCTATTTATCGCAAACAATTGGCAAACTTATCTATTGCTTTGGCTGTTTACATTAGGTGTCATGCGGTTATCAAAGGTTCATTTGTACACTTATTTTAGAGGGGTCCGCCCTTTGATCTGGCTCATCCTGTTTACTGTGGTGCTACAGATGTTATTTACGGCAGGAGGAACAATCTATGTCGAATGGGGTCCAATCAGAATATCAGAATTTGGCCTCATTAATGGGGTCTATATCTTTTGCCGGTTTGTAATGATTATATTCATCTCCACTGCGATTACATTAACAACGAAACCAATTGATTTGACTGATGGAATTGATTCATTGCTAGGCCCTTTACGAAAGCTCAACATCCCAGTCGATGAAATATCTCTGATGTTATCTATTTCATTACGGTTTATCCCCAACCTTCTAGATGAAACCCAGAGAGTCATGGACGCCCAACGAGCCCGGGGAACTGAATTTGGTGAAGGCTCGCTCGTCCAACAAATGAAGACTCTCGTTCCAATCTTTCTCCCGCTCTTTACAAATTCGTTAAACCGGGCAGAGGAATTGGCGAATGTGATGGAAGTCAAAGGATATCAATCTGGCATAAAACGATCATCATTCCGTAAACTCAGATGGAAAACATGTGACACTATTACCCTATGCGTAATGGCTGCACTAACCATAGGGCTCATCCTATTACGCCTTAATTAACATAGTAGGAATAGATAGAACCCTATTTTTCAAAATAAAAAGTGGCTGATTCAGTAAAGGGGCCATTAAAGCCCTTTTGAAAAAAGCCACTTCCTTTTATTTCTTTACCTTTATAACTTTCATTCGTAGTTTTGATGGTTCCCATGTTTTTTAATTCCTAATCTCAACCCCGCCCAGAATCGTCAGGCAGTTTATTTTTAATACGGAAACTTCCTCTTTTTCTCTTCTGACTCTTGTCCTATCCTCCCAACCACCAAGGATAGGCATTCCAGATATTTCAACCTGGACATTGTCTGGAACCTTCATTTCCACCCCACCTAGCACCGTCGTTAAATCAAGAGAAGCTCCATCCATAATAACCGCATCACGGAGATCTATTTCCGCTCCGCCTATAATTGCCGTCACAGACCCACCTTGAAAGGTTTGGGATTGACTATTAATCTCTGCACCGGAAAATAGCACGAATGTGTCTAAATCACTTTCCGTATGGAAGCTTTTTTCTCGTTTGACCCTTGTAAAGAGAATGACAATACCGAGAATAATGAAGATAATCGGCCAGATATACGCTATTAGATTCAAATCGAACCATTGATTCATTAAAAATATAAAACCGATCATTAAGAATATAAGACCTGAACTTGCGGAAGAATGTTTCCGATTGATCAGCTGGACCACTCCGATAATAATTAAAATAAATGGCCACCAATTAGAGAACAATTGTGGCAAATCAATAATGCCAGCTTGTTCTAGAAAAAAACCTAAACCAAGCAAGAGAAAAAGCACGCCTAACCATACTCTTCCTGATCTAACATACCTCCTTTATTTATCTTACATGGTAGTTCTTATTATTTGGGTGGCCGTTTTATTCCTTTAGGAGGAAATTTCAAAAGACAGCCTATTCAGAAATTCATCTAAAATAATCTAGTTTGTCAATAAGGTTCTTTAAGTCCTCTTTCCTCACTTCATTTTAGCAGCTTTTTACTCGATTATTTTTCATAATGTAGCTATAGGAATATATGAAATGAATGTTTTTAGAGAAAAAGAAAGTATTAACGATTATACATTTAAATATCGCGATATTATTTTCGAGCCTAAATTATTACGTTCAAGTAGCTTTAAAAGGAATTCCGCTCATTTTAAATAAACTGTTCGCCATTATTTTTGCTATTGTATTAGCTATGTTGCTTACTGTAACCGGTACTGTTTTCACTTATTAGTTTAAAAGTTAGATAAAGGTTGGTAAGTAATTGCGATGGATAATTTAATTCTAAGCTGCTAAAGTATATGACGTTTGCAGATCCATTATTATGTTTACATCTTCTGCAATCAATTTTATTCTTTTTGTTGGTCATCTTTTTTCCCGAAGTAGTAACGGGTTTACCATTATGAAAAAGAGCATTTCCCTATTTCCTTGGAAAATGCTCTTCTTACATTTAGTTTTGGCTTAATGATCGTCCGACTTGCCTGCCTGAAAATAGACATCCTCCTAAAAAAGTCCCTTCCAATGCGCGATATCCGTGCAATCCACCACCGCCGAACCCGGCAACCTCTCCAGCAGCGTATAGTCCAGGCTCAGGTTCCCCAAGTTCATTCATTACTCGTCCTTCGAGGTCGGTCTGTAGTCCGCCCAGTGTCTTCCTAGTCAGTATGTTCAACCGAACTGCCACAAGCGGTCCATTTTTTGGATTCAGGATTTTATGCGGTTTCGCCACCCGTATCAATTTATCCCCAATATAATTTCTAGCTCCTCGCAAGGCGGTAATTTGAAGGTCTTTCGTGAACTTATTCTCTATTTCGCGATCTCTTGCAAGCAGCTGCCGTTCAATATGTGCAACGTCCAATCGCCTGTCTCCCGTAATGTCATTCATCCCTTGTACTAACTTCTCCAATGAGTCTGCAACGACGAAATCTTCCCCTTTATCCATAAAAGCTTGAACAGGCGCCGGAGGTCCTGGCACTACTCTCGAAAGTACTTTCTTAATGCTTTTCCCAGTTAAATCAGGGTTCTGTTCAGACCCTGATAATGCAAATTCCTTTTCGATAATTTTGGCAGTTAGAATAAACCATGAATGATCGTAGCCGGTTTCTTGGATTGCCTGTAATGTGCCAAGTGTATCGAACCCAGGGAAATTCGGAGCGGGAAAACGGTTCCCTTTCGCATCAAGCCATATGGAAGAAGGGCCGGGAAGAATGCGAATGCCATGAGAGGGCCATATCGGATCCCAGTTTTTAATCCCTTCCGTATAGTGCCACATCCGATCTTTATTCACGACACGTCCACCGGCTTTTTCGGTGATTGATAGCATCCGCCCGTCCACATGCGCAGGAACGCCCGATATCATTCTTTCCGGCGGATTTCCGAGACGCTTCGGCCAATTCTCCTTTACCAAATCAAAGTTCGCACCAATCCCTCCACTGCATACAACGACAGCAGGCGCTTCATATGTAAACTCTCCAATGACGGCGCGTGAACTTGCTTCTCCCCTTTTTACATCGCTCGGTTCTAAGATTGATCCTCGCACGCCAATTATGGCACCATTTTTCGACAAAAGCTCATCGACCTGGTGTCGTGGTCGAAAGTCAACCAATCCATTTTGCATTCCCTCACGAACAATTTTTTCAAACGGTCGGACAATGCCGGGACCCGTTCCCCATACAATATGGAAACGCGGCACGGAATTGCCGTGTCCTTCCGCTAAATATCCCCCTCGTTCCGCCCACCCGACAACAGGAAAGAAACGGACACCGAGCGAATGCAGCCAATCCCTTTTTTCGTGAACTGCAAATTCTATATAAGCCTCAGCCCATTGTTTTGCCCAATGATCCTCATCATCTTCCCTATCAAACCCGGCACTCCCCATCCAGTCTTGCCTCGCAAGCTCGTAGGAGTCTTTTATGCCAAGGTGCCGTTGCTCAGGTGAATCAACTAAAAAAAGACCACCGAATGACCACCACGCTTGTCCCCCAAGAAATGCTTCGGATTCTTGATCTACTAATAAAACCTTTTTGCCCGCCCCGATCAATTCGGAAGTGGCAACAAGTCCCGCTAGTCCTGCCCCAACAACGATAACATCATAATCCATAAGTATTCCTCCCAAACACTTTGCTATCTCTTATTCGACAGCGAAGCGACAATTTTTTACGTCAAAGGACGTTAGCCAACCTAATCGATACATTTACTATCTTCATTATCTCATTAATTTTGATTGATTCCGAGTTACCATAAGCTTTGGAATAAAAGGGATAGGCCACAACAGTTGAATAAATTTGAACAAGTATTAAAAAACACCCTAAAACAAACTAATGAAATTACATTGATTGATATTCCAATGGGAGTGTAGAATATTACCGTTATTTATAGTAAAAGAGACCTTCCTTGCAATTACGAGAGAGGCTGATTAATTTCAAATTTTATTGTACGGTCTCCCGTCATACTTTAAAAGTGACTGATCTTGTGCTGAATCCAATCGCAGGATTCAGCCTTTTATTTGTGTGTTGAATTCTTTCCGATCCCTTATCCAATAAGGTTAGCATCCCCAACCCGAGGTTGTTGTCGGGCCTTATTTTCGGTTCCTAACAAATTTCTCAATAAAACAGAGCATTTATAGAATTTTAATGACTTTTTTCACAGGTTTCTTAGGATAATTAAAACCCATATTGAGCAAAAGGTATGATGGAATTTCTAATATTCAACATTTGATCCTCCTTCAATTCATCCAATTGCTGCAAGAATTTTATTGAACTGGAAATATGAGGACCTTTATTCATCATGATACAATCGGCTCGTAATCCCGTAAAGGCATCTGTAATCTCAGCCCTGAGTGGTATTCCTTTCTTATTCATGTGGTTAAGAACACTGGTTGCCCAAATAACCGGCACATGTGCAGCCCGGCAAAGCTCTAAGATTCCTTCTTGCACATTCGCCAGTTGTTCATAGCCGATCTCGATTGCTAAATCTCCTCTGGCAATCATCACACCGAATAAATCTAAATTCAACCCTTCCAGAATAATTTTAGATAAAGATAGAAGAGCGTGTTTTGTTTCTATTTTCGCAATGACACCGATATTTCTCTCTGTATATTGATCTAAATATCTCTTTACTATTCGAATATCATTTGGCTGATGAATGAAAGAAATTCCAACTAAGTCAACAAAGGGGGCAATCTCTGGTAAAATACTGATATCCGTTTCTGTAATGGCCGGAACATTTAAATAAACCTGTGAGTCTGGAAAGTTTACCCCTTTTTCAGGTTTAATTATTTCCCTCTCTTTTCTGGTAAGTGTAATCTTTATATCCAAGTAGGTATCTGTAACGTTCAATACAGCTGCACATATATTTCCATCATCAAAAAAAACCCTGTCTTTCGGTTTAACATTTTTTAATGCCTCCGGTATCGTAATCCCAATTGAAGCTGGTTGTTTATTATTTTTTGGTTTACCATGATAGCCATGGCTTTTATAGATTCTTAAGATATCTCCTTTTTTAACCTTAATGGTCGGCTGCCTTTCAAGTAGATTCGTCACTTTACTATGATGATCTTGACTCAATTTTATAGTGGTCTCCTCATTCAAAATAGCTGTTTTGTTTAATTCAACCTTCAGGCATCTGGCATCTATCATTTCCAGTACGGTGAAATGTCGTTTTCTTCCTTTGACGTCCGTAAAAGGAATGATTTGCCCCGGTGTAATATCTTTAAATTCCTTAATATTTAATTCAATTTTAAAAGCGTGTCGAATAGAAGGAACTATGCCTTGATTACTTACTAAATAGCCAATCGGGGAGTTTTTTTCTGTATTGATTACGAGTGGAGCCTGGATCTTTCTAAAATCGAACACCCGAATTTTGGGACCAGGTAGATCCACATAAATCTTGCACTTTACATCATTCAGCTCTTTTTCTGCGGCTCGAATGTTTTCAACAAGCTGCTTCCATACCGAGTAGTCATGGGCTAAGTTTATTCGGGCAATCGTCATCCCAGCCCTTAGTAATTCTTTAAAAATCTCCGGCCTCTCCAGCATCGTTTTATCTAAAGTAACCATAATGGAAATGGGATCTTCTTCTGATTTTCCCAATAATTTCTTGTTACGCTGTTTTTTTAAGAACACGGCATTGTTAAAATCAATATAATTTTCATAATGCTGATCATTAGAAGATAAATGGCTGATTATTTTATTCAATGAATATAAAATGTGGGGACTCATTTGCTGTATAGATGAAAATCCTTCTTTTATTAAATTAGAATGAAGCACTGGATTTAAAGGTTTCTGTAAACCCAAAAATGCACATAAGTTTTGTTTGCTTGCATCTGCTATATCAATATGATGACTTTTAGAAAAATCCATTAAACAGTGATTAATCTCGTTTCGTAATTGAGAAAGCTGATGTATGATTTCGTTCTTGTTGGAATCTGCTAACCTTTCCATAGCAATCACCTCATTAAAAATAATTTATGATTATTTTTTTCTCAAACACTTTTTATACCTGAATAGCTACCTCTCTCAAGAAACCATTTTTTCTTGACTACTCTTTCCATCAATAAATTTAAAATATGGTAAACAAATTCCTGCTAAGGAAACGATACTAATTAATAAACCGATCAAAAGGTACAATGGTCTTACACCAAACACTTCACTTAATAAACCACCAACAAGTACTCCCAACGGCATAACGCCCCTGATAATTAGCAAACGAACTGAAAATACCTTACCCATCAAGGCGTTTGGAACCACTTTTTGGATAATAGTTGTATTATGGATGCTAAAAACAGCCATTACTATACCTGCAATAGTTTCTGTTGTTATTGCTAATAGGATACTATAATTAAAGCATAGTGCAACGTAGGTTAGTCCCCCTATGAAAAGGGAACCGAGCATAAGATATCTACGACTTTTATATTGAATTCTTGTTACTAAAAAAGCACCTATTATGTATCCAATAGGAAATCCAGCCATGAAATATCCATATTCAGCATATGTCCCGCCTAATTCTTGCGTAATGTATGGTAGAGTTGTAACCATTGTCACTCCTACTCCAAATTGAACAAATGCTAAAAAAACTCCTAACCAAACAATTACTTTTTGAGAAAAGAAAAAAGAAATTCCTTCCGTGAAATCGGCTAACCATGTTTTTCTCACTTCTATATTACTTCTATTTTCTTGGATAAAAAGTAATGTAAAACCACTCATGATTAGCAAAGTACTCACTAAAATAAGGGTAATATGAACACCAATATACTCAATTACTATTCCAGCTATTATGGGAGATAAAAAGGTCATTAAACGGACTGTTCCATCAATATATGCATTTGCTGATTGTAATTCCTCTTTTTCTACAATGGTTGGCGTGATTGCATGATTAGCAGGCACATAAAATGGAGTGATTAATCCAACTACACACTGAACAGCATAAATTTGCCAAACTTCCAGGTTTCCCGCTAGTAATGCAGCTAACGGTAAGATAAATACAATCCCCCTTGTCCATTGCGAGAGTATCATTATCCATTTTCTACTCCAACGATCAATATAGGGGCCAATAAAAAGTTGCAGAATCAGTGATGGTATATAATACAAAAGCCACATACTACCAAGTGCCATAGTCGATCCTGTAAGTTGAAAGATTAATATTGAATTACAAAAGGTACCAAATGCTCCACCAAGTTCAGATATTCCATTTCCTAACCATGTAGCTACAAACGAACGGTTCTTAAATAGAGAAGAATTCATAAGTTCTCCTTTCATCATTGTTTGATGTACTGTTCTAGTTCCTTGAAGAGTAATTCTAACTCATTTGCTTTTAAGGAATATTTCCCTTCGATTATTTCAACCAGTTTAGCTGCACGTAATATTTTCAGATGATGATGAATGGTAGTCTTACCTATATTCAACTGTTCCGTAAGTTCCTGTAACGAATAGTCCGTTTCCGATAACAATTTTACTATTCGAAGTCTAATCTCTTCCCCTAACGCCTTATGCTTTAGTACTAAAAAGTTATTTGGCATATATTTATCATGTGGTGAAAGACTTTCGTTAGCTACTGGGTAGTAGAAAACTTTCGTATCTTGAATATCTGCTTCAATAACCCAAGGACGATAGACATATTGTGGAATGAGTAAAACCTTATGAACACTGGGCTCGGGAAGGTAGCTTATTCCACCTGTTGCCCACTGGACAAGTTCTTCAGAAGACATCTTTTCTTTCATGTGCTTTTTAGATTCATAATCGGTCCGTAAAATTCGAGTCGTCCGTTCTAATTCTGGTCTTAGCACAGCCTCATACCATAGTGTCATAACCTCAATTAAATGATCTTTTAGTTTTTGTGGGTCAGTTTTACTTATGAACTCGATATATTGAGGAAAAAATGCATTATCACTCGTTATCCGTTGCAGTTCTAAGATAGCACCCTCATTTCCAGTTGCAGCTTTTTCCCTTATGTGTTGGAAGTTCTCACCAATATAAGGTAAACAAGCAAATTTAAACTTTGTACCTTGTAATAAATTGACACTAGTACAGAATTCATTCAGGGTATTACTTTCATGTTGGTGAAGCAATTGTAATAATGCTTTCCAAGTATTATTTTTTTCAACGTAATCTAAATGGTGGTTAAGATTTTCAGAGAATGATCCTCTAAGTTCTTTCCAATAACTTGCTGGTTTCTCTAAAGTGTTGAGTAATCGTGAATTCGTTACTGCGGCTATCCCAAGAGCACATTCCCATAGAGCAGAATAAGTGAAATGGACTTCATATGTTTCTCTTTTTCTACCCGTTGCCTGTAAAATTTCCATATAATCACCTCTCGTAAATATCTTGTTGAAATAAATTATACAGAAACTAATACCTTAATTCAATAATAGTTGAATATAAAATTCAAATATAGTTGAATTTATTTCTTTTTATAACTTAATAAAAGCAAAAAACGTATTCTAGTAGGCTATTAGCGAGCTAATAGCCTAGCCTTCATGTTACAAGAAAAACGTCTGCTATCCTTTTGAAAGTTATGATATTATAAAAAAAGATTTGATTTTGGAAGGTATGTATGAAAATAGCAATAGAGTACTAAATTCCTTAACGGAGTATGTTGGATTAAAGGGAATTAATCGTTTGAAAACCGAAGTGTTATATTTTGATCAACTACCCAACTGGAGACAAAAATGCAAGTACCATCTATAGATCATTAGAGTTAATTGGAACGGTTGGAGCGGTTTTTAGAGAATTGGACGCCGAATTTATTGAAGAAGTACCGAGCAAGAGTTTTGGTCAGTCATTAACCAATACAGTAGAAGTGGGGGGTCTAAATAAAATGACAGCAGTGTTAGGTTATCTGATAGGACTTTTGATATATTCACCTTTTAATTTGATTATACATGAGTTAGGTCATGCATTCTTTATAAAGCTACTAGGTGGAAAGATAAATAAGATACAAATAGGTGTAGGGGGTCCTTTAATCAATTTAAAAGGGTTCTCTTTCAATAAATACTTTTTTATATTAGGATATGTTGACTTTGATTATAGTACTGTGAAGATTAAAAATAAAATAGGGGATTTCTTCATTATATTTGGGGGAGTTTTATTCAATATTATTTCACTAATTATAGTTATTCTAATCTTCAACGCTTACAATCCAAATAGTTTTCTGAAAGGATATTATATAGGTTTTACAATCACGTTGATAATCAGTGCATTAATACCTGTAACATATCCAAATGGATATGACAGTGATGGTAAGAACATTTTCAAACTATTAATAGGAAATAGGAAATACTGATAGAGGGTGAAAATATGGAAGTTAAAGAGCAAATCCATAGATAGCAGCTGAAATAGTAGTAAAAGTAAATTCGCCAGAAAATGAATGCTGAAAAAGGTTCTCAGCATTCATTTTCTTTGAAGTTTACCTAAAAATAGATATTGACTTCTAATTTAAAAATAGGCATTAAAAAAGGGGATAGGGTGCTTGCTCGTTTGGGTTATGGGCCTTGGTTAATCATTTCGTGTTTCCCCCCCTCAGCTTCTGACAATTTTTAAAACTGACATAATGCTTTCCAAACAATTGATAGAGACTTATACTTATTTAAATATCGTAAAGCAATTTATAATGGAGGAAATGATGAAAAAATGGATTATTTTAATTTTGACTATAGCAATAATAGGTTGTGGTTTTGCGCTATACCATGTCATGGATAACAGCGGCAGTACTCATACAATTTATGTTTCTATAAATGGAGACGACAAAAATAACGGCACAATCTCAAAGCCTTATCGAACGTTTAAAAAAGCAGCGCTAGAAGCGAAGGCAGGAACGGTTGTATATATTCGGGAGGGCATTTATAATGAACAGCTTATCGTCCAGCATAGCGGCACAAAGGAGAAACCTGTTGTATTTAAAGCATATAATCAGGAGAAAGCAGTAATTAGTGGAGAGAGTCTAAAGCAGTTAGAAGGCGATATACCTTTAGTAACAATTGAGGATAATAACTATGTTACTATCAGCGGATTAACAATACAGGATTTGACAACAGAAGTAAGTGATCATACGGTTATCGGCATATTTGTGACTGGTTCAAGCAGCCATATTCATTTGGAAAATAATCACGTACATGATATAAAAACACTGGCTGATGATGGAAATGCCCATGGAATTGCTGTATATGGAACGGATGGAATGAAGGATATTGTAATCGTAAATAACACAGTTGAAGATTTAATTCTTGGTGCTAGTGAATCGATTGTGCTCAATGGCAATATAGACGGATTTACGGTGGAAGGCAATCTTGTTCGGAGAAATAATAATATTGGTATTGACCTGATTGGTTTTGAAGGCATTTCAAATGATCAAAATGCCGATTTTGTGCGTAATGGGTATGTAACAAATAATGTAGTGTATGAAATATCTTCATTCGGAAACCCAGCATATGGAGAAGAATATGCTGCAGGCGGCATTTATATTGATGGTGGAAAAAATATTATTCCTAAATTGCAATATTAAATGCAACACTTTATGTGAAACCACTATATAAGGTTTTTATGTCAATTTGTTGATTGTGTGGCCTAGGCCACACAATCAACAAATTGCGCAAAATTTTCCTCCGGGGTCTCGTAGTTTAATATTTTCCGGGGGAATGTGTTCATCCAGTTG